>CAYXCV010000162.1:0-4784 GCA_964463365.1 uncultured Kineothrix sp. | reverse complement strand
AAACTGTCGATACAGTTTCTAAAACCTAAAATCAAACCACCGACAACGATAGCCGGAATCAGGGGAGCGAAGATTTCTGCGATTGCCGCTACCACTCTTTGCAATGCATTCTGATTCTTCTTTGCAACTTGTTTCACAGCGTCCTTAGATACACCTTCAATGCCTGCTGCTGCCGTGAAATCATTATAGAAATCAGCAACGGTGTTTCCGATAATTACTTGGAATTGTCCGGATTGTGTAAAACTGCCCTTCACCACTTTCATATCTTCGATGGCTTTTATGTCAGCCAATTCCGGATCATTTAAAACAAAGCGCAGACGTGTAATACAATGTGATACTGCAGCAATGTTTTCCTTACCGCCAATTAATTCTATTAGTTCTTTTGCATCTTTTTCATACTTACCCATATAAGTAACCTCCTTGTACTTGTTTAAACGAGTTAACTTCTAAGTTCTTTATATCACACTTGTTTAAACAAGTCAACAGTTATTTAATAAATATTTTAAAAACATTAAATTTACTTTATAAATATATAATACCAGCTATTCTTGACTTCCTGTGGTTATGTTTTATAATTATTACAGAGCAGAAAAGGAGTAGAAACTATTTATGCCCAAGGCGATATTTCAAACAATATACAAAGATTTAAAAATGAAAATAGAGGATCAGACGTATCCTTTTCAACAATTAATACCTTCTGAAAACGTACTGGTAGAAACCTATCGGTGTTCGCGCAATACGGTTCGCAGAGCGATATCTATGTTAGTTGAGGAAGGATATGTGCAATCTATGCATGGAATTGGGGTACGTGTTATCTACCAGCCGGTGCGTCAGACATCTTTTACGATAGGAGGAATTGAATCCTTTAAAGAGTCTGCCATTCGTAATGAACTGAAATATTCTACCAAGGTCGTGCTTTTTACAGAATTAATTGCAGATGATCGTATCAGTGAAAAGATGGGATTTGAGAAGGGCGCGGAACTATATTATATTCAACGGGTTCGTTATTTGGATAACAAAGCCCTTATTTTTGATATTAATGCTTTTTTAAAATCCGCAGTTCCCGGATTGACACCACAGATTGCCCAACAGTCTATTTATGATTATATTGAACATACATTGGCAATGTCTATTGTTACAAGTAAACGAATTATGACAGTGGAGAGGGTCACAGAATTGGACGAGAAGTATTTGGAGCTGAATGATTTTAATTGTTTGGCGGTTATCAGCAGCCAGACGTACAATGCGGATGGTCAGATGTTTGAATATACCCAGTCCAGACATCGACCGGATTATTTCAGCTTTCAGGACACGGCCACAAGAAAAGGATTGAAGGCACTATGAATAAAAGAATTTTAAAAGAAATGAGGTTATCAATATGTTAGAAGTACGTAATCTGACTTATGAAGTTGTAGAAAATGGTGAGAAGATTACCATTGTAAAAGATATAAATTTTTCAGTTGCCGATGGTGAGATGCTTGTGATTACGGGTCCTAACGGGGGCGGCAAGACGACAGTGGCTAAGCTTTTGATGGGTGTGGCTGAAGCAACAGGAGGTGAAATACTTCTGGATGGTTTGGATATCAGCCATATGTCAATTGATGAAAGAGCAAAGGCGGGTATCGGTTATGCTTTCCAGCAGCCACCCACATTTAAAGGAATGACGATAAGAAGATTGCTTAATCTGGCAGCAGGAAAAGAGCTTCCGGAGGATATCTGCTGTGATCTTTTAAGTAATGTAGGTATGTGTGCCAAAGAATATCTGGATCGTGAAGTGGATGCGACACTTTCCGGCGGTGAGAGAAAAAGGGTTGAAATCGCTACTGTTCTTGCAAAACATCATAAAATATGTATTTTTGATGAACCGGAGGCAGGGATTGACCTGTGGAGCTTCTCTATGCTGGTGAAAGAATTCGAAAAGATACATCAGGAAAAAAATGAGACGTTAGTACTCATATCCCATCAGGAGAGGATTATTCGTATGGCGGATCGAATACTGGTTATAAAGGATGGATTGGTAGATCGATGTGACTCGGCAGAGGTGATATTGCCGATATTATTTGATGAAAAAGATGATTGTACCTGTATCAATAGAAAAGGAGGTATGGACTATGGAACTGGATGCAATTGCAGGTAAAGTGCTTGATTCTATTGATGCTTATGGTTTTAAACAGCAGGGTGCATATAATCTGCGTTATAACGGACAGGCTCTTTGCCACGGAGACAGTGAACATATTAAGATTAAGAAAAAAGAAGATAAGCCGGGCATTGATGTATATATAAGCAGTGAGGCACAGGGTGAAGAGGTACATATCCCGGTTGTGATATCTCACTCAGGTATGACGGACTTAGTCTATAATGATTTTTATATAGAAGAAGGAGCAGATGTGCTGATTGTGGCAGGCTGTGGAATTCATAACAGCGGCTGTGATGAAACAAGGCATGACGGTATACATGCTTTTCACGTAGGAAAATACGCCAAAGTGACCTATGAGGAAAAGCATTACGGAGAAGGGGAAGGCACCGGTGAGAATGTGCTGAACCCGGTTACCCGAATTTATATGGATGAGGGCTCTGTTTTTACATTGGATACCGCTCAGATTCGAGGTGTGGATTCTACAGAACGTATTACAGATGTGGATATGGGACCTGAGAGTAAGCTATTTGTGGTGGAGAAATTAATGACCCATGATAAACAGACCGCAATTTCTAATATGGAAGTAAGAATGAATGGGGCGGGAAGCTCCGCACAGATTATTTCTCGTTCGGTAGCAAAGGGAACCTCCAAGCAGACATTTCACCCCAACGCGGTAGGAAATGCATTATGTAAAGCGCATGTTCAATGCGATGCTATTATTATGGATGAGGCGCAAGTGTGTGCCATACCGGAGATAGATGCCAGAAATGTAGATGCACAGATCGTACATGAAGCAGCTATCGGAAGGATTAACAACGAACAGCTTTTGAAACTTCGTTCCTTTGGAATGACAGAAGAAGAAGCAGAGGCGGTAATTATAGAAGATTTTCTTAATTAGGTGTAATACAGAGAGGACTCTTAAGTGAAAGATATCTCTAGCATAGAATTTCATACGGGAAGTAAGGAGGAACGTCTGCCGGATTTTTCTCCTCAATTTCCATACATTGCGTCCAGGACGAATCTGGATAAGCATATGGGACGATTTGTGCCATGGCACTGGCATAAAGCCGTGGAACTGTTCTATATAGAAAGCGGTATTCTGGAATATTGTACTCCTGCAGGTAAAATTACATTTCCCGCAGGCTCCGGAGGAATGGTTAATTCCAATGTACTGCATTTGACAAGGGCATTGACCAAAACAAAGAAAAACATACAAGTTCTGCATATATTTGATCCCTCTTTCATTGCCGGAGAACAGGGAAGCCGGATAGAGCAGGAATATGTTATGCCGATTATTACAGCAACCCAGATTGAAATTATTCGGTTACATCCGGAGGATTCAGAGCAAGCCAAGATATTAGACTTGATTCGTAACTCTTTTCATCTTTCCGGAAAAGATATCGGTTATGAGATGAAGCTTCGGGAAGCACTGTCGGAGATATGGCTTCAGTTATTCCTCCATACTCGTTCCATACGGGAGGGAAAGCAGGAATATAGCAAAACAAATGATAAGATAAAAATGATGATGATATATGTTCATGAGCATTATGCGGAAAAAATCTCTGTTGCGGAGCTTGCCGCTGCCGCTTTTATCAGTGAACGTGAATGTTTTCGAATATTTCATAATAGCCTGCATATGTCACCGGTAGAGTATATGAATAGTTACCGTTTACAAATAGCCTGCCAAATACTGGCAGAAAGTCAGGAGACAATCACATCAATCAGCCATGCCTGCGGACTGGGAAGCAGTAGTTACTTCGGTAAGATGTTTCGTGAGAAAGTAGGATGTACACCATTGGAATACCGGCGAAAATGGCAGGAAAGTGATATATAAAGGCATTAAACTGATATTTAATTAGAATATTTCACACTATAATGATATTAGTAAAGGCAAAAGATAGCTTTATCTGGAAAAGTTTTCTATCGTGCCGGAGCTTGCTGAATGAATCAGCAGTAAATATTTTATAATAAACGAGCCTGACCGTGATTGGTCAGGCTTTCCCCATTTATTTAAATAATATTTTAGTTATAATTTATTGTATTAGCTTGAAAGATTGAGTATACTATGATTAATGATACACGCAAAAGAAAGAGGTGATTTGTATGAGTCCGGCACAACAGGCCAAGGAATATCAAAGAGCACTTGATGAAAATCAAAAACAGGTTCGTGAAATGGTATTAGAAAGCTATCATGACATTGCAGATGGCAAAGGTCGTGACTGCAACGAATTCTTTGATGAACTGGAGAAAAGATATCTAAATGCATAATTACAAAGTGATAATTCTACCAATGGCTGAAGATGATATTATAGAACAAACTGATTATATTAGTTTTGATCTAAAATCACCAGAAACTGCCTTAAAAATGGCCAATGGGTTTAGAAAAACAATAAATAACCTTAGTGTATTTCCTCAAAGCCATGAATTAGATGAAGATGCAGAGCTAGCAAAACTTATTATAAAAATTATAAGATATATTTTCTTATAGATGAAAGAGAAAGGGCAGTTTACATACTTCGTTTTTTTCATATGTTAGTGGATAGTAAGGAAAAGATGTTGAAGCTTTTTAAAGAGTAAATTGTGAAGTCACTAAAATCAAGACTTCACAAATTTTTTATAAATTGATTAGCACTCACCTCTTGACAGT
>CAYXCV010000161.1:0-4846 GCA_964463365.1 uncultured Kineothrix sp. | reverse complement strand
AATCATATAAAATATCAATCATTCTATAGTCTATATTTCTATCATATATTTCCGGAGAAGACAGGCGCTCTTCAAAAGCATAGCAGCTCACTTCACCCAGCATAATTTTTCCATTAACTTTTTTTAGTTCTTCAGTCATATTCTCTACCGGAAAACAGATTCCCAATTCTATCCGGGAGTTGGTTTCCTGTATGATTTTTTCATAGATACCTGTCAGCCATCCTTCTCTGTTGCTATAAGGAAGATTCAACTTCTTAGCAATTGCCGGAAGCATGATATTGCATAACCATAGTATTCTCATTGAAATCCCCCATTTCTGCCTTAACAGTACGCCTTATTAGGCGATAATCAGGCGTTCTATTTATACAATAAAGATTTTATTTTATTATAAATATGAGCCGTGGATTTATTTCCGGCCAACCACGTCCGAAATGACGAAAGTGTCACAATCATCACTGTCTTATATTTAAGTACCTGTCCCTTTGTCATATACTTTGCCGTAATTTCTTTATGCTCTTTTTCTGATCTTTTCCTGTTTTCTCTCGTTTCTGAAAATCCGCCGCCTTCATAAATTGCTATTAACAAAGGCATATATATTGTCTTTGCCTTTCCTATAAAATAGCACCATAGAAAATGATCATAATCCGCTCTGACTTTATAACCGATATCAAATATTTTCTGTTTTACTAATTCCGCGTCATAAAAACAGGCCTGATGACACGGTACATTGCGGTAGCATGCAAAGGCATCTATATGAGGATTCGAGCTTACTCTCTCGGAAGTAAGCCTTTCATAAATATCTCCGTAAAATATATAGGGAGACTTTTCCTTATTTTTTTCTATCTGTTCACTTACTTGCCGTAAAACTTCTGCATCATGAAAAACATCTCCGCAATTTAAAAAATATACATAACGACCATTTATATGTTCTGCCGCCTGATTCATGGCATCATAGATACCCTTGTCTTTTTTCTGAAATAGTCGAATCCTCTCATCCTGTGGAAGAATCTCTACGGAGCCGTCCTCTGACATACCATCCTTAACAATTATTTCATAATTATCGTACGTCTGCATCCTTATGCTGTCTATGGTCATCTTAAGCTTATTTCCCGGATTCAAACAGACAACTATAATACTAAACATTATATTCTTCATATTTAAACTCCATATTAGTTTACATCGGAAAGAATCGGTACCATATCATGAAACATAAAGGTTTGATATGGCAGGACACGGATTCCGTCATTTCCCGCACGCATCAAGTAAAGACCAAAGTAACCAATTGCTGCCGCAGTCACTGCAATTGTCCAGAACTTTTTTTGTTTTTTATCCGATATCTTATGTATAATTGCCGGAATGAAAAGTATCTGAGTTATATTAAGATAATATCCTATTCTTGTAATAATCGGCAAAAAGGAACAACAAACATATAAAACCAGTGCTCCTAAGTTACAATAAAAATAAAATTGATTCCTCTTACTGTCCTTCACTGCCTGCTTATAATATATAAGTGCCAAGATTAGCACAGCGATACATCTCAAAATATTAAACCAACTGATACCGCCTTCTAAATATTCGGTATCTTCATAAGAAGGATAAAGAAAAACTACCACTTTCAGATAAAAATCCTGTAAAAAGAAAAAGGTACTGCAAAACAATGTCATACCAATCAACTGCCACTTTTTCCACTTCAGGTTTGCAAGAAAATACAAGGGAATAATTACAATTAAGGATTTGTGAAACGTAGAACCTAATAACACAAGCAGAATAAACTTGATCCATTCTTTCTTAAGAACATACTTAATGGAATAAAGAGCAATCGCAAGTGCCAAATAGTAACGTACCGTATTAAATGTATGAAAGTAGAACCCAAATGTCATAAATAGAAAAAAACTAAATGTGAAATCATCACTTTGTTCATAAATAGCTTTTATAAAAAACAAGAGGGTAAAGAATGAAAATACTGCAAAAACCAGCAGAAAATTTTCATAACCTGATATATAATATAGCACTGCCACAAGAGCATTGAATCCTATTTCAGTGGGAACAGAATCATAAGCACCACATGCTATTAAATGCATAAATTCAACATATTTTGCATAATCATTGCCCACGTTTAGCCGACAGGCCGATACCCCGAATAAAATCATGAAAATGGAAAACAGGCACAGTCTGTTACAAGCCTGCTGCCTGCTCACTATGTCTTGCCTGTGTAAAAGTTGTCCCGTTCCAGTCTGCCAAACAATCGGTGTATTTCTTACCATAAAAGCAAATCCTATTGTTATTATAGTAATTATCAGATAAAAAATCATATGTTCTCCCTACTCTTTAATGCCTTCTTTCATCCAGGCATACGCTTGCTTTATACTTATTTCCTGACACATTTCCTCCTGATGTGTTAAAAGGAACCGTAGTGATAATGGTTTCGCCATTTTCCCATATAAATATCGATAAAGTACTCCCCGATCCTTAAAAAACTTCTCATTATATCCATGAAACCATGTGGATTCTCTTTCTATTTCTTCACCGATGATTGCTGTGGAAGCATAGATTTTAAGACCACTCTTCAAACAATCCTTTAAGAAGAGACTATCCTCCCCATTGCTATATTTTGCACCACCACCAAAAAGTAGTGAGAAGCACACATTTGCACTATGCAGTGACTCTGTTCGTGCCGCAATACTATAAGCAGGATAACGCCCATAATTGTACCAACGAATTCTTTTTTCTTTCTCATTCCAATAGGTTTTTCTGGTGGGTGCGACTTTCACATTAAATAAGATAATATCCGCATCTTTATTTTTCTTGAACTCTCTTTCAATTCGTTTACTATAGCCATCCTCATATATAATATCTTCATCCGCAAAAATACATATGTCTGAATCAGCTCGCATAAGTGCCGAATTCCGGCTTAAACCCACGCCCTTTTCCTTAAAGCTATAACATCTGATTTTACAAGATTTATGCTCAAATTCATTATAAGTATAATATCCGCACTGATTTATTATAATTGCATCCGTTTCCAGATTCATTTTGTCTGCCAGTGTCAGAACATTCTGATTAACCACAGATACTAACATTTGAAGTTTCATTTGCAATCAAGCCTTTCCCTATCCAATATCCATTTTTACTTTTTCCCCATATAATATTTTTTTAAAAGTTTTACATCCGCTTCCACTATCAAAATACCAAGAATCTTACAATCCTGTTTTTGTAAATTACTGATTGCCTGATCCACGAGTTTTCCGTTCCCTATGCCGTAACGAACCACTAAGATAACCCCATCTGTTTTACGAATAGCATCGTATACATCCGGTGCATTCTGGGGCATAGCCATTGGTATATTCAAACATTCACTGCTTATATTTCCCATACTGAGAATCCGGTCCATAGTCTGCTTTGCTTTTTCGGCATATCCCGCAGCATCCACGCTCATAAGTGAAACCTTACTCAGTCCTTTACACAAGTATTTGTAATTGGAAAGGAATTCATTCCCATAGCTTTGAAAGCTTCCCGGTTCCTCATCCGTAAATATGCCAAATACCGGTAGACCGTATCTTTTCTCCGCATCGGTCTGGACATAAAAAGAATCGTCCAGCAAATAGTATAGACCCATCCAAATTATCACAAGGAAGAGTGCAATCACAGCTCCTGTTATTGCAGCATTTACAACACGGTTATCCCAAACAATCTGTTCCGGTACCGTTGTACTATAAATCTTGATGTTATGAAACAAATCGTCCGTTTCCCCTAAATGAACGAGAGCTTCCTGGGTGGCCGACATAATCTGAGCCGTAAGCTCAGGGTGAGCTGTAGTAATCGTTATTGTCAGAAGGCGAATATCCGATAATATTTCAGCTTTAGTCGCTGCAATCACCGTATCTCTGCTCACTTCAGATGACAGAGCCTCCATCGTATAATTAAGAATAGGATCCGTAACCATCAGGTCATTCCACGTATATCCATTATAGGAAAGTTCATTGTAATCCTCCGGAGCACAATTAAAACTCAGATAAACTTTGGATACCGATTGATATTCTTTATCTGAGTTAAATATCAAATATGAAATTAGATATATTCCCATACCCAGCAATGCACCCAGAATGACTGCTGCCGGTATGCGCCATAATTTATCTGCAAAACATAAGAAAATTCTTTTGATATCCAATCCTTCGTGCATGTACTTATTATTTTCCATAACTATTCCCAAACCCTTTCCCAAACAGTGCCTCTGCCTATTTATCTTCTTCCTGTTTCATTGCTGTAATCTGTTTGCTATCCACGCCCTCTGTACTTTCAGGGCTGAATAAAATTTTCAAAGTAAGAAGCATCAATTTAAGGTCCAGCCATACCGTGTAATTTTCTATATATGCCAGATCCAGCTTGAGCTTATCATAAGGAGTTGTATTGTACTTACCATAGACCTGTGCATATCCTGCAAGCCCTGCTTTTACTTTCATCCGGAAAAGAAACTCCGGCATATCCTGAACATACTTCGCAATAATCTCCGGCCGTTCCGGTCTTGGACCAATAAAGGACATTTCACCTTTTAGAATATTAAATAATTGGGGCAGTTCATCAATACGGACAGCTCTTATAAACTTTCCAATAGGTGTTATTCTTTCATCATTTTTAGATGCTAATCTTGCCACCCCATCCTTTTCCGCATCTACTCTCATGCTTCTGAACTTCATAATATAGAATTCTTCTTCATTTCTAGTACAACGTATTTGTTTATATAATACAGGGCCTCTGTCATAGAGCTTAATTGCAATTGCCGCCACAAGCATAATGGGAGAGGTAATTACAATTAAAAGCATAGAGCAAACGATATCAATCAAGCGCT
>CAYXCV010000160.1:0-5000 GCA_964463365.1 uncultured Kineothrix sp. | reverse complement strand
ACCCTTGCATTATGCACATCTAAACAGGGAATAATTCTCTTTGTATGCATTTATTTGTTCTCCTTATTGATATGAATAAAATTATTTAATATTTGAAGACCCACATCTGAACTTTTTTCAGGATGAAACTGACAAGCGAATATATTATCTTTTTCTACGGAAGCATGTATCTGCGTATTATACTCTGTAGTTGCCGTAACAATATTTTCATCTTTGGCCTTTAAGTAGTAAGAATGAACAAAATATACATATGATTCCTCTGCAACTCCCGCAAATAGTTTACCCTTGTTAGGATATTTCAAAGAGTTCCATCCAATCTGCGGAACCTTTGTTCCATCCTTTTTGGGTATTTTTAGTATCTCACCCTTTAGTATTCCCAGACCATCTATACTGTCACTTTCGGCACTTCTTTCAAACAACAATTGCATGCCTAAGCATATTCCCAAAAAAGGAGTCTGTTTCTCAATTACCTCTTTTATTACATGTTCCAAATCATAAGAATGAATTTTCTTCATAGCATCGCCAAAAGAGCCCACACCTGGTAAAATCACTTTTTCAGCAGATAGAATTTCACTTTTCAATCGGGTAACCCGGACATCTTGTCCTAAAAATTGAAGTGCCTTTTCTACACTTTTGATATTACCTGCATCGTAATCGATAATTGCTATCATTCTTGTCGCTCCCCGCTGTCATTAATTCTCATTAATCTCTATAGTAATCGGTTGACGTAATCCTTGAATTAATTGTCCTTGTCCACCTGAGTTCGAATTGCTTTCTACAGGAACCTGCTGTGATTCACTTTCAGACGCCGCCTGTGTATCCTGCGTAACTTGTTCCGGTACTATCGTATCTTCTGTTGGTTCCTGCTGGACAACTTCTGACGAATCATTAGAAGCTCCCTCCTCAGACGGTTGTTCATTATCATTAGACTCAATACTGGTATTGTCTTCCTGCGTAAGGTCTAACATATTATCATCAATAATAGCTTGCTCCTCCGGAAGGACATCAGATACGGGTGCAGCACTTTCCGTTACTTCCACCGGTTCTAAAAAAGGTGTTCCATATACAATAGACTCTAATTTTCTTGTATATGTGACATCATCCTCATAAGCAACAATTAATTGCGCTAAAGGTTCTATCATATAATATCTATCATTAAGAATATTTAAAATAGTCGTATAGATTGCATTTACTTCTTGTGTTACATGATATTCTTCTGCTTTTACCAAAATATCCGGATACTTTTCTACCGCAGACATTAAGGCATCCAATGCCTGCACTTCCATACCCATACCCATGTAGTTATGATAGGAAGTAAGTTTACGATTCATCTCCAGAATAGTTTTCGATTTATTAAAGATCAGGGTATCACTATTATCTAACTCTTTCCCATATAATAGTTCATAAGCCTTTTTGTAATCTGCAGTATAATATGCATCTCTTGCTTTTCTTTTATCCAAAATTCCCGGAATCAAAACACAAAATACAACAATTACAACTGTAATTGTTAATGAAAATCCTATAATTAAAGAGACACTTTTTTTGGATATTTTCTTTTCCGGCTTGGAGCTTATAGCTGGAATCTCTTTCTGAACTTTAACTTTCTTTTCTTTTTTCTTCTTCGTATCAGGCTTATCTTGTTCCTCATCAAGAGATTCATCAACCTCTTGATTGTCTGTTTCCTCTTTATCAGCCTTCTTGCCTTTGCCTCTTACCTTCTTTTTCTTCTTTTTCTTATCTTCAGCATCTAATTCTTCCAAAATATTTTTATTTTCATCCGAAGGCTCCATGCCATGCTCTTTTTTTATTTTTTCCGTCTCATCATCTTCATCTGTCTCTGTTAAAAATGATAAAAATTTACTGAAAATATTCTGTTTTACCGGCTTAGTTTCTTCCTCTGCTTCTGCCTCGGTTTCAATTTCTTCCAATGGAGTTTCTAATTCAGATTGAAAATCCATGTCCTGCTCAATTTCTACTCCTGTTTCGGTTTCCGCTTCTTCCTGATCTTCTTTACTTTTTTTTCTACCTTTCATTCGTTTAAAAAAAGAACCTTTTTTTTCTTTCTTTTTCTTTTTATCTTCCGAATCTTCTTGTTCTTCCTCTTCAGCCTCTTTCAAATAATCAGCAATACCTTCAAGACTATCAGCCATATAGTTTGCATCGTCTTCCTCAATATCTGACGTCATGCTCGCTAATAATGCCAACATCTCATCATCTGCCATACCATCTGATAAATCCTCACTGTCTGACTGCAGCAATTCACTAATTTCTGCAATGTCAGCATCTACGTTCTTATCTTCTACCGCATCCGTTGTTGCTATTGCATCAGCAGATGCAAATATAGCATCGACATCATCCAGAGACATAATACCATCAGAAGATAATTCTTCCTCTGTTTCCTCCGAATCCATTGCGTCATCAAACTCTAAACTATCCATATCAATGTCATCAATATCTGGTTCTTGAATTGCAAAATCATCTAATGAGAAATCTTCTGATGCTGTTGGATTAATATCTGGTATAACGTCTTCTTCAACCCCCTCCATTGTTACATCAAAATCAGAAGATAACATATCGTCATCCTCTTCCGGCTCTTCTAATGCAAATTCTAAATTTAAATCCAGAGGTAAATTTTCGTCCTCTCCAGACTCTTCAATTGCAAAATCCAAATCATCCAAAGTTAATGTTTCATCTATACTTTCAATATCTTCTGTACTATTCTCATTGTTATTAGAATGATTGGATTCCTCATCACCTTCCATGATAGATTTAAGTAAATCATCTAAATTTTCTTCTTCTGAACTCATGAAACACCCTCACATTTCTTAATATGTATTAATATTCATAATTTTAAGTTTATCATACAAATTGCTATTAGACAAACCTATTTATAAGAAAATCTACAGGATTTTTATTGATTGAATATCCTCTGTCTTTAATCTCTTCTGTCAAATGATATAATTTACTATGTATTCTAAATAAAGAAGATTTTTGATTATAATAAACAATTTTTTCAAAAGGCCAACGTATTACTGTAGGAAATTGCATCCCTACTCCCAGCTCTATCACACAAAGTTTTTTATTGACTGTTCCTTGTAGCCATTTGGTATATTTATTCCATTGTTCCAAATATCCCTTTTCCTCATAATTATCAGCCTTTATATTATTAAATATAATCTTACTTCCACACTTATGACATAATGGTTTTTCTATTTCATTTAAATTAGTACCTTTTCTCAAAGATTCATATATATCAGCTATCAATTTATCATCTGCTTCCCAAACTTTATGTTCACAATTATCTGTGCACTGCTCCAGCCGATATCCACCACAAGGTGTTACAATTCTATCTTTTTCTAAATCTGTATCATAGATATAATCATCCATACATGTAGAAACTATATAGTAATTCTTATTTTCTAATAATTTTCCTAATATATGATAGGCCTCTTCTATCTTTTTCTTATCACATTCTTTCAAACAAATTTTTTCAATATATGGTAATATCCACTTTATATTTTCATTAGTATCATTGTCTTTTAGATACTTTTTATATTCTACTAATTCTGTAAGTTCAACACTAAACTCTTCCCCTATGCCAATCAAAATCATATCGGCATCTTTAATTTTAGTCTTTAAGCTATTTAAGTTTGCTTCCATATTAATAATTATACCTTTCTACAATCTGCAATATTTGAGCCGCAGGCGCAACCTCTGCTTCTATCTTTTTCATAAAAAAAGGAAGCCGAGAATAATCTTCCGGCTCCCATTTATACGCTCATCATTGATTTAAATTAAGCAATTTGTCAATTACAGAAACTAAATTACCAATTTCAGGTTTAGAAAGCTGTGCATCAGCTCCTAGAGCTACACCTTTTCTTCTCATCTCCTCATTCACTAGTGATGAGAAAATAATAACAGGAATATGTTTAGTATCTTCATCTTCTTTAATCAGCTTTGTTAAACGATGCCCATCCATTACCGGCATCTCAATATCTGTAATCACGCACTGAACATGTTTATTTAATGTTCCTTCGTTTTTACATTCTGTAATTATGTCATAAGCATACTGACCATTTTCTGTATGAATTAAATTGGTGTACCCAGCCTTTTTTAAGGATTCTACTATTAATTTATTAAGTAATGGTGAATCCTCAGCAATTAATATAGGCACATCTTGTTCGTTTCTATGACCTAATTCTTGAATTTCTGACACCTTAAGACCTGTCTCCGGATTAATATCAGTTACAATCTTCTCAAAATCCAAAATGATAATCAATTTACCATCTATTTTGATGATACCTGTTGATATTCCATCCTCACTCGTTGATACAGTAGTACCTGGTTTAATAATCTGATTCCAGGAAACTCTATGTATGCCCATAACCGAATCAACATGAAAAGCAATATCAAGTTTGTTGAAATTAGTTACGATGAACAAAGTATTAATTATTTCTTCTTGATTATAATCTCTCATCTGTAAGCAATTTCTCAAATTAATTGCTGTAATCATTGCATCACGCGGCATAAAAATTCCCTCAATGCTTGGGTGTGAATTCGGAACCGGTGTAACACTCTGATAAGGGATAATTTCCCTAATCTTTGCTACATTTATTCCATAATGTTGCCCTTCTAGTATAAATTCTAGAACTTCTAATTCATTGGTACCGTTTTCCAGCAGAATATTTGTATCCATAAGTAATCCACCTCACAAAATTATAATAATAGATTCGTCGCTTATTTATTAATTATGATTCATTATAACATAAATTTTTCAAAAAAAACACAATTAATTATAATTTATATATATTTATTAACTATTAGAGTAATTCTATGGCTCTAAGACACTAAACCTACGCCAAAAAACAAAGAAACTACTACATATAAATGTAATAGTCTATATTTTTATACTCTATTATATTAGAAATGTTTTTTATTCCGAGAAATGTTTTCTATTCCTGAGGAATGTTCTCTATTCCTGAGGAATGTTCTCTATTCCT
>CAYXCV010000159.1:0-5027 GCA_964463365.1 uncultured Kineothrix sp. | reverse complement strand
CTGATATTGATGGAACATTGATTAAGGATTCCACACCGGATTTATATCCTGAAATAGAAAATGCGATAAAAACAATGATTAAGCAAGGTATTATTTTCTGTGCAGCAAGCGGCAGGCAGTATCACAGCTTACGTAATGTATTTCGAGACATTGATGATCATATTGTTTATATTGCAGAAAACGGTGCGCAGATTCGTTATCAAGATAAAGATATCAGTGTGACACCTATGAAACGTGAATATGTAGAAGCTCTTGTTAAGCAGCTTAGGAAATATTATAAAACATGTGACATTATTGTATCTACCACTAACGGGTGTTTTTTGGAAAGTGATAATAAAGAGTTCATAGATTTATTAACTTATGGATATCGCAATAAGTTTACCCTTGTCAATGATGTTCTGGAAGAAGATGCAAAAATTATAAAAGTCTCTATATATCAAAAAGAAAGTATAAGAGAATTAGGAGAAGAAGTATTGATTCCTCAATGGAAGGACAAAGTAAATGCATTTATGGCAGGGGAAGAGTGGATTGATTTTATGGATTCATCTGTAGATAAAGGATATGCGCTTTCTTTTGTACAACGATATTTCAATGTGGAAAAGAGTGAAACAATGGCTTTTGGCGATAATAATAATGATATAGCAATGCTGCAGGAAGCAGGAGAAAGTTACGCAGTTGAGAATGCCAGAGATGAAGTAAAAAAAGCAGCAAAATATACCTGTCCGTCTTATTTGGAAAAAGGTGTATATCAGGTTGTAAAAGGCTTGATAAATTCATGATGACAGTATAGAATAGTATCACTAAAACTTTTAAGGATAGGAGGGATGATGATGCACGAATATGATGATGCGGTATTAGCCTGTTTTCTTAAAAACCAAAAACAGTTGTTCCCTGAAGATGTGGCAGAATCTCTGGAAGAAGCCGAAGCATTTTTGGAGGATTGTATGGCCATTGTTGTAGGATCAGTGAAAGAAGTTTGGGAATACTTTGATGAAGAAGGCGTTGATATGGATGGTGCTGACGAAGAAGAAATTCTAAGGGCATCTGAAGTATTTGATATTGGTGACGGAAGATATTTAATTGTGGAGGGTTAGAACCCTCCACTTTTTCTGATATGCCGCAAAGCGACTGCGCTCGGCGCGTGATTCTGCGTTGCAGAATCTTATGTAAAAATATTTAGTGTAAATGGATTTATTTTTTCGATTTCTTGTATGGTATCATCACAAAATACAAATTTTACAATCCAAGGCATTAGTGTTTGAATATTAATAAATTCATGATAACCAAATGCAGGATCAAAGTAATTAATTATTGTACTAAGTGCAGTTCCGTGACTGCCAACAACGATAATTTTATCTTTGTATTTCTCTATGACACTCTTTAACGCACTAATGTTTCTTGATTGTACCTCTGATAAAGATTCTCCATCGGCGAGTCTATAGGAAAAATCATCCCATTGTTGCTTGCAAAAAGTATTAAAATTATCAATCCAGCCATTATCTACTTTTCTCTCTCTAAAATCCTCCATAATTTCAATAGGAAGATGATGAATCTCCGCAAAATGTTTTACCGTGTCAATTGCCCGTTTATAGGGGCTGGATAATACAATATCAATATTCTTATTGCTAAGATATTCTGATACTAATTTTCTATCCTCTAATCCCTTAACTGACAATTCTCTAGTTTCATCCTTATGATTATTATAATTTGGTTCTGCATGTCTTATAAAATATATAGTTGTCACTATGTTACCTCATTTGAATTTATAAATGCGCCAGCAGTAGAGGAGCAAGACCATCCTCATTGTTATCATGTTCAGTAATAATATCGGCTATATTTTTGACTTCTTCCGTTGCATTTGCCATAGCAATACCGATACCGGCAGTTTGAATCATAGAAATATCATTGGCCGCATCACCGGCAGCAAGTGTGTGGGCAACAGGAATATCCAGCAATTCGCATAATTTAAGAATAGATGCTCCTTTGCCGGATTTGGCAGAAAAAATTTCTAAATATTTCTCATTGGAGTAGAGTAAACTTATCTCATTTCCAATCAGTGCATGTAAAGATTGCCGGAAGTTTTCAAGTTTATCCGGATTATGGATTTCGATAGCGATACATTTGCAAGGTTCCTTATCTAAGGCACTGACAATATCTTCGCATATGATAACAGGACTAACAATCGCCCTTTGATAATAACTCATTTCTTCACATTCAGCAGGACTGATAATATGGGTATCCGTATAGGTATGGCAATACACATTATGTTCCTTTGCCATTTTCATAATCAAAGAAACCTGTTCCATACTAAGAGGAATACGTGAAACTACTTGATCTATGGCACAATCATATATTTCGCCGCCGTTATATCCAATCAGATATATTCCGGGGAAATCAAGTTCCATCGTCTGTTTTACATGTTTAATGCTATCAATAGCTCTGCCGGAGCAGAGAACGAATTTGTTTCCTGCCGCAGTCCATGCATCGATTGCATTTCTGGTAGCAGGAGTAACCTCTTTCTCATCATTTAATAAAGTTCCATCTAAATCTGTAAAAAATATTTTTGAAGTTTTCATATTATCACTTTTTCCTTTAGTTTTTGAAGTATCTCTTCCGGTACGGATAATGTTCCATAACCGGTAGCCAGTTCTAACCCTGGTTTGGCGGCACCGTGGAAATCGGAACCACCGCTGATGCATAGATTGAATGTATCGGCAAGATAACGCATTTGACGTTCTTCCGAGTTGCTGTAGGTACTATAAATAGCCTCAATACCAATCAGTCCGGCTTCTTTTAAGTGACGAACCAAAGTTTCTAAACGCTGATAACTCATGCGATAGAGGATTGGGTGGGCAAGAATCGGAAGCCCCTTGGCCCGAAGTATAAGCTCGACAGCCTGCTTAGGAGTAACCTTTTCTCTTGGAACAAAACATTTTGCGTGATCTCCAATATAACGGTCAAAAGCTTCTCTTGTACTTTTCACATACTTGTGTTCCAGTAAAAATTTGGCGTAATGTCCTCTGGTGATGACAGAGCCGGGAAATGCGGCAATCAACTTGTCATAGGAAATATCTATGCCTGCATCCTGCAGCTTGGTACACATTTTCTCATTACGTATATTCCTGGAATCTATAAAATCCTGAATCTTATTATTAAATTCTAAGTCATGGTAATCAAGAAATAAGCCCAGAATATGGATATCCTTGTTCTCATATTCGGTGGAAAGCTCGATACCGGGGACTACTTCAAGAGATTGGTCTGCAGCTAGGGAACGGGAAGCATTCATTGCTTCATCCAGCCCATCCACAGTATCATGATCCGTAAGAGCGATGGCAGATAATCCTTTATCGGCAGCAAGCTTCACAAGCTCCGTAGGGGTCAAGCTGCCATCCGATTTATTGGAATGCACATGCAAATCAACAATTTTCATATAAAAAACTCCTTATAGCTAGATTGCAGACGCTAAGAATGAACAAACAAAGGAGCTGAATATTCAGCCCCCTTCCCCATCATTAATTATCATCCTCTTCATTTTTATTTGTATATACGGTACGCTTTCTGGCCATTTCATCACTGGCAAGATATTCATCGTAAGTGGTAATCTTATCAACAAGTTGTCCGTTTGGAAGGATTTCCATAATGCGATTAGCGGTAGTCTGCACAAACTGATGGTCATGACATGCAAACAATGCAACGCCTGGGAATTTAATAAGTCCGTTATTCAGCGCGGTGATGGATTCCATATCCAAATGGTTGGTAGGCTCATCCAGGATCAGGCAGTTTGATCCGCTGATCATCATTTTAGATAACAGACATCTTACTTTTTCACCACCGGAAAGAATCTTTACTTTTTTGACTCCATCTTCTCCTGCAAAAAGCATACGGCCAAGGAAACCGCGGACATAGGTTACATCCTTAATGGGAGAGTAGCCTGTTAACCAATCTACAATCGTAAGGTCGTTATCGAATTCTTCGGTACTGTCTTTGGGAAAATAAGCCTGTGAAGTAGTGACTCCCCACTTAAAGGAACCCTCATCCGGCTCCATTTCACCCATCAGTATTTGGAATAATGTTGTTTTAGCCAGTTCATTGCCACCGACAAAGGCTATCTTATCTTCATGTCCAACAATAAAAGATAAATTATCAAGTACTTTTTCACCGTCGATTGTCTTGGAAATGCCTTCTACTGTTAAAACATCATTTCCGATTTCACGCTCCGGTCTGAAATCAATGTATGGATATTTTCTGCTGGAAGGTCTCATATCATCCAACTCAATTTTCTCAAGGGCACGTTTTCTGCTGGTCGCCTGTTTGGATTTGGAGGCATTGGCAGAGAAACGGGAGATAAATTCTTGTAACTCTTTGATTTTATCTTCCTTTTTCTTATTTGCTTCCTTCATTTGTTTCACAATAAGCTGACTTGATTCAAACCAGAAGTCATAGTTTCCGGCATAAAGCTGAATCTTGCCATAATCAATGTCAGCAGTATGGGTACAAACTTTATTTAAGAAATAACGGTCATGGGAGACAACAATCACTGTATTTTCGAAATTAATCAGGAATTCTTCCAGCCATGCAATGGCATCCAAATCTAAGTGGTTGGTAGGCTCATCCAGAAGAAGAATATCAGGATTGCCAAACAAAGCCTTGGCAAGAAGCACTTTTACCTTATCACTGCCGTTTAAAGTACCCATGACAGAGTAATGAATATCGGTATCCACACCAAGACCATTTAATAACATGGCAGCATTGGACTCCGCTTCCCATCCATCCATTTCTGCAAAATCCGCCTCTAATTCACTGGCACGAATTCCGTCTTCATCAGAGAAATCTTCTTTTGCATATATTGCATCTTTTTCTTTCATAATGGTATAAAGGCGTTCATTTCCCATAATAACTACATCCATAACAGAATGCTCATCATATTTAAAGTGATCCTGTTCAAGAACGGACAAACGCTCTCCGGGTGTTATTACAATATCTCCCTGAGTGGTTTCCAGCTGTCCGGATAAAATTTTAAGAAATGT
>CAYXCV010000158.1:0-5030 GCA_964463365.1 uncultured Kineothrix sp. | reverse complement strand
GAACCAATAACAAAAAATGAATATGAGCATTCTTTTCGATATCAAAATGATAATTGTACGGCAAAATGTTATGGTTTCATACCAGATACGAAAAAAGACGAAAATATTACAATTATTTTTCGAAAAGGTTGGACTGCTAGCTGCATAGATGATAGAATAATATTTGAAATTGAAGGTACAGGGGTAGCCATTCAGTATCGCAAATCTATGAATAAGCATGCGCCGGTAGCTCGGGTCACCGTAGATGGAGATGTAAGCAAATCCATGCTGTTAGACGGTAATTTTGATGAGGACTGGGGCGATTGCCTATATATTGATACAGTAGCGGAACATATGGAAAATGCGATTCATACGGTGGAAATCCGTATTGTTGAAAGCAGTGGGGAGATAGGAGTTCCGTTTTATCTGGTATCAGTGATAGGCTCACAATAGGAGGATGTCATGGGGACTGAGAAAAAAACGGTAGTACAGGAAAACGGAGATAATAAAAAGACTGCTAAGAAAAAATTGAAATTGCCAAAGGATATTTTTCGAAAGAAATCGAAAGGTAAGTCAAAAGTTGAAAATGTACCAGTGGAATCCACTGTGAAGCAGAAAAAAGAGAAAATTAAATTTGATTTACGTGTATTAACAAACGCAAGTATCATGGGTACCTTGATTAAGGCATTTATGGTTCCTATTATACTTATTATTATATTGGGAGTTGTATCTTACAAGACCGCATCCAATACCATAATGAATAAAATGGAGGAATCTTCAAAAAGTACAATTTCGGCTATGAGTATGTACTGTGATTTATTGACAAGCAATGTATCCTCAAAGGCCCTTGAAATGGTAGTAGGCGATGATCTGTCTTCTTATTATGAAGTGTATTATAAACAGAATGACAGCAAAGCCATGCAGTATTGGAGAGATGCGAAAAAGTCCCTGCTTCAGATGAAAGCAAGTGTACAGTACATACATAGTTACTCCATCATACCTGAAAAAGGAACGTTTCTGACGTCCATATCAGGAAGCTTGGGAGATAATGCCTACGCAGAATTTATGGAGACTCCGGAAGGAAAACACTTTGCGGACAATAATACAAAGAAAAATGCCTGGTTTGGTTATCATACCTATATAGACAATCAATTGTCTATATCAAGTGACAGATATGGATTGGCATTTTTTCAGAAATTTTTAAAAGCAAATACATATCTTGTTTTAGACGTTACAACGGAAACCATTGAGCAGATGTTAAATGAAATGGATTTTGGTGAGAATAGCATCAAGGCATTGATTTCTCCTGACGGACGTGAAATTGTCCGTATGCAGCAAGGAGAAACAAGTATTAAAATGGAGCTTCCGGAAGGTGAAGATGCAGTCTTTACCGATAAAGAATTCTATCAAATGAGCCAGGCTTCTGAGGAAGCCGATGAAAAATATGTAAAATATAATGGTGATACCTATCTATATGTATATGCTCCGGTTGGGGATACGGGTATTATGCTTTGCGGATTGATTCCGCAAGATCATATAGTGAAACAGGTAAGCTCTATACGTAATCTTTGCATCATTATGGTTATTCTTGCTTGTATTATAGCTTTCGTGATTGGAAGCAAGATTGCATCAGGAATGAGCAAGTCCGTAAAAGTTATGACTAAGGGATTAAATGAGGTTTCAAAAGGCGATCTCACCCAGGAGTTTAATATAAAACGCAAGGATGAATTCAGTCTTCTGGCAGGAGGCTTAAATGATATGCTCGTAAGTATGCGGACGCTTATGAAAGATATGCAGCTATTCGGTAATAAAGTGAAAGAAATGGCAGAGGGTGTTGCTTATAAATCAGATACCATCAATACCTCTGTAAGAGAAATTTCAGTAGCAGTAGATGAAGTGGCAGCGGGTGCACAGACACAGGCAAAAGAAGCAGATACCAGTAATAAAAATATGGCAGGTTTTGCTGAAAAAGTAGACGATGTTTGTGAAAGAACAAACGATATGACTCATAATGTCGACAGAGCGACAACGGCAGTGGATCAAGGGCGTGTCATTGTGAATGAGCTGAATAAGACATCGGAAACCACAGTGGCAATTACAAAAGTTCTGGTACACAATATTAATGATGTTCAAGAGCGTTCCGCAGAAATTGTTGGATTTATCGAAACCATAAGCAACATCGCAAAACAGACGAATCTGTTATCCTTGAATGCTTCTATCGAAGCGGCAAGAGCAGGAGAAAACGGACGTGGATTTGCGGTAGTGGCAGAAGAGATAAGAAAGCTGGCTGACGAATCCATGCAAGCCGGTAAGAGCATTAAAAATATTGTTGAAAATATCGTAGAGACAACAACAAGAACAACAGAATCTGCAAAAGAGGCGGAAACTATTATTTATGCGCAGGCGAATTCTCTGGAAGAAACCATAGAGGTATTCGGAGAAATCAATCAGTGCGTAGAAAATCTGGTAAACGGTCTTACAAATATTGCAGATAGTATGCAGAAAGTGAATAGTGAAAAGGAATTGGTACAAGATTCCATTTCTCACATTACTGTAGTCTCTGAACAATCAGCCGCCGCTACTGAAGAAGTTACTGCTACACTGGACACTCAGGTTGGCATTATAGCCGATTTAGCCAAAGATGTAGAATTACTGAAAAAAGAAGCGGATGCATTAGATCAGTCTATCGGCAGATTTAAAGTATAGAACGTTTATGTCATCCGTGGAGTTTGATAAGTACAGTGGAACAAAAACGGAGGACTTAAAATGTTTCGTGATGATTTTGTATGGGGTGCTGCCAGCAGTGCCTATCAGATAGAAGGAAGAGATGCGCAGGATGACTGCGGGAAATGTATATGGGATACCTTTGCGGAAGAGGGCAAGATTATAGACGGTCAAGATGCAAAGGTAGCCTGTGACCATATTCACAGATATAAGGAAGATTATGCTCTCATGCGTATCATGGGAATGAAAGCATATCGTTTTTCCTTAAGCTGGGCAAGAATTATGCCTGATGGAACAGGTGAAGTCAATAAAAAGGCAATAGACTTGTACCGTAATATGATTCTTGAGATGAAAAAGAACAATATTGTGCCATATATCACTTTATATCATTGGGAACTGCCGCAGGCACTGCAGGATAAGGGTGGTTGGTTAAATGAGAATATTGTAGAGTGGTTCGGCGAATATGCGAAAATCGTTGCGGAAAATTTTTCGGATTTATGCGATTATTTTATAACATTAAATGAGCCCCAGTGTTTTGTGGGACTTGGGTATTTATCGGGAGAACACGCGCCGGGACTTAAGCTACCTGCAAAAGATGTTTTTCAGATTACTCATAACGCATTAAAAGCACACGGTAAGGCAGTGATAAACTTAAGAAGATATGCCGATAGGGCGATCAAAGTAGGCTATGCTCCCACTTGCGGCATGGCATATCCTGAGACGGACAGTATAGAGGATATAGAAGCCGCAAAGAAGGTGTTGTTTGGATTTTATAATCCGATTGAGAGATGGACATGGAATGTATCCTGGTTTTCCGATCCGGTTTTTCTTGGTAAATATCCGGAAGAAGGAATGCGGATATACGCAGAATATTTGCCTGAGATTACACAGGAAGATATGAAATTAATATCTCAGCCTCTGGATTTTATGGGACAGAACATATATAATGGCTATATGGTTAGAGCAGATGAAAACGGAGAGCCTGAGTTTGTTAATAGAAAACAGGGTTATACGAAAACTGCTGCGAACTGGCCTGTGACGCCCGAAGCTTTCTACTGGGGGGTAAGATTCCTCTATGAAAGATACAAACATCCCATGTATATAACAGAAAATGGTATGTCTTGTCATGATGTAGTATCTCGTGACAGCAGGGTGCATGATCCTAATAGAATTCATTTTCTGGATACTTATTTATCAGCACTTCAAAAGGCAAGTGATGACGGAGCAGATGTCAGAGGATATTTCCTCTGGACATTTCTTGATAATTTTGAATGGGATAAAGGATATACGGAACGTTTTGGTATTGTTCATGTGGACTTTGAGACGCAGAAACGTACGGTGAAGGATTCAGCTTTTTGGTATCAGAAGGTCATAGAGTCAAATGGAAAGGAACTCAGTATCAATAAGCTGATGAGACAAATATTATTTTTAAATCCTATTTTTAAGAAGATGGTTTGGGGCGGTGAACGTCTGGGAACAGAATTTTCTTATGAGATACCTTCCGACAATACCGGTGAATGCTGGGGAATCAGTGCTCATCCTCACGGAGATTGTGAAGTAAGGGAAGGTTTTTATAAAGGAAAGAAGCTCTCTGAGCTTTGGAAAAAGCTGCCGGGACTGTTTGGAAATTTTGATGCGGAAAAGTTTCCGTTGTTAGTTAAAATTATAGATGCAAAGCAAGATTTAAGCATACAGGTACATCCTGATGATTCTTATGCTAATACTCATGAAAATGGCAGCTTGGGCAAAACAGAATGTTGGTATGTAGTAGATTGCGATGAGGATTCCAGACTGGTAGTTGGGCATAATGCAAACAGCAAACAGCAGATGGAGACAATGATTGAACATGGACAGTGGCAGGACCTGATTCGTGAAGTGCCTGTGCATAAGGGTGATTTCATACAGATTGACCCGGGTACCATCCATGCGATTAAAGGCGGCCTCATGATACTTGAGACACAGCAAAGCAGTGATATTACTTACCGATTATATGATTATGGAAGAGTTGCGGATGGAAAACCAAGAGAACTTCACATTGATAAGAGTTTGGATGTCATCACGGTTCCGTCCGAAGATATCTCTAAGGATATGGAAAACACCAATGGGCTGAACGCCAACGCCATGAATGTATTGGTATCCAATGATTACTATACGGTATGGAAATTAGATGTGGCTAAGGACTTTACATTAGGTCAGGACTATCCGTTTATGAATATGAGCGTTATAGAAGGTGATGGTCTGATTAACGGACAGCTGATTAAGAAAGGCGATCATTTTGTTCTGCCATCTGATTTTGGAATCATTGAACTTCATGGACATATGCAGTT
>CAYXCV010000157.1:0-5045 GCA_964463365.1 uncultured Kineothrix sp. | reverse complement strand
TATCGAATAAGGAAATCTGACCTGCCATATTATTCTTCCTATCCTGATGGATATGATCCATAATCTGCACATAAATACTCATAAACTGTTTTCTTGTTCCACCCAGACTATCCAGTGCTCCGGCTTTGATAAAATTCTCCATTGCCCGCTTATTCACATCATTTTCCGCTACTCTTGTTATAAAATCTTTGAGATTTGTATAGGGACCCCGCTCTTCCCTTTCTCTGACTACGGCCTCAATCACCGGTCGTCCTACGCTTTTAATAGCTGTCAGAGCATACCGGATGGCACCGTCAGAAACAGAGAATCCGGCTTCCCCCGCATTGATATCCGGCGGCAAAATTGCTATTCCCATACTGCGGCAAGTCATAATATATTCGGAAACCTTACTGGAAAAATCTATGACAGAGGTAAGAAGCGCCGCCATAAATTCTACCGGATAATAATACTTTAAATAAGCTGTCTGGTAAGCAACCACCGCATAACATGCGGCATGTGACTTATTAAACGCATATTTCGCAAAATCCATCATATCTGCATATATCTGACGGGCTACGCTTTCATCAATTCCATTGGCTACACATCCCGGAACTCCTTCCTCCGGATTCCCGTAGATAAAGTTGTCCCTCTCCTTTTCCATGACAGATTGCTTCTTTTTACTCATGGCACGTCGTACCAGATCACTCCGTCCCAAAGTATATCCGCCCAAATCCCGGACAATCTGCATTACCTGCTCCTGATAGACAATACAACCGTAAGTTGCAGAAAGGATAGGTTCCAGTTGGGGACAGGAATAAGTAATTGCCTGATGATTGTTTTTTCCTCTAATATATTTGGGTATAAATTCCATAGGACCCGGACGATATAAAGATATACCGGCAATAATATCTTCCAGACTCTGTGGCTTTAGTTCCTTCATAAAGCTTTTCATACCGGCGCTTTCCAACTGAAAAACACCATCTGTTTTTCCTGTTCCTATGGAAGATAACACAGCCTTATCATCATAATCAATGTTATCCAGATCAATCTCTATACCTTTACTTTTTTCAATAAGCCGCACTGCATTTTGAAGAACCGTAAGCGTACGAAGACCTAAAAAGTCCATTTTAAGAAGACCCAGTTCCTCAATCGTTGTCATAGGAAACTGTGTGGTTATGGAACCGTCACTACCTCTTGAAAGCGGAACAAATTCTTCCGCCGGCTTACTGCATATAACAACTCCGGCTGCATGCATGGAAGTATGTCTGGGTAAGCCTTCCAATCGTTTGCTCATATCGATGAGATACTTCATCTGCTCATCCTGTTCATACATACGCCTAAATTCCGGGTTTATTGAAAGAGCCCGGTCTATGGTTATATTTAATTCATTAGGTATCATTTTCGCAATAGCATCTACATAAGCATAGGGCAAGTCCATGACCCTTCCCACATCGCGAATAACACCTTTTGCTGCCATCGTACCGAAAGTAACAATCTGAACCACTTTATCTGAACCATATTTCCGCCCTACGTAATCAATGACCTCCTGCCTTCTTTCATAGCAAAAGTCAATATCAACATCTGGCATGGATACACGTTCCGGATTCAGAAAACGTTCAAAAATCAGATTATATTTTATCGGATCAATATCCGTAATCTGTAAACAATAAGAAACAATACTGCCTGCTGCCGAACCACGTCCGGGACCTACTATAATGTCATTATTTCTGGCATAACTAATAAAATCCCATACAATAAGGAAGTAGTCCACATATCCCATTGTACGGATAACATCCAGTTCATAATTCAAACGCTCTATTAAGCCTTCTTTTGTTTCACCCTCCGGAATACCTCCGCGGACGACAAGATCTCGTCTCTCTTCTTCATCTACAAGCACACCATAACGCTCAAATAATCCATCGTAACAAAGTTTATTCAAATAAGTCCAGGAATCATATCCTTCCGGTACATCAAAATGGGGGAGTTTTGTTACACCGAATTCAATGTCCACATGACATCTGTCGGCAATTCTCTGGGTGTTTTCCACCGCCTCCCATGCATAAGGAAATAATCCTTTCATTTCCTCTTCGCTTTTCACAAAGTATTGACCGCCCTCATAACGCATTCTGTCTTCATCCGCGAGCTTTTTGGCCGTCTGTATGCAAAGCAATATGTCGTGTGGTTTCTCATCCTCGGCATATGTATAATGAATATCATTGGTGGCTACAAGGGGGATATCCAGCTCCTTGCTCATCTGTAAAAGTGTAGCATTGACTGTTTGCTGCTCTGGAATCCCATGATCCTGCAATTCCAGAAAATAGTTCCCTTTGCCGAAGCAGTCCTCATATTTCCTTGCTGCCTTCTTGGCTTCCTCAGGTAAGCCTTTTGTAATATATCTTTGAACCTCACCTGCCAGACAGGCGGAAAGAGCGATAAGCCCATCATGGAATTCATTGAGTACTTCCATATCCACACGAGGCTTATAATAAAATCCTTCCGTAAACCCACGGCTGACAATCTTCATGAGATTGGCATAGCCTGTATTATTTTCAGCCAATAAAACCAAATGATAATAGCGGTCATCTCCACCGGTCAGTTCCTTATCAAAACGGGAATTAGGGGCTACATAAACTTCACAGCCAAGAATCGGATTGATGCCTGCCGCTTTTGCTTCTTTATAGAAATCAATCACGCCGTGCATCACGCCATGATCTGTAATCGCCGCACTATCCATACCAAGCTCTTTGACACGTTTTACATATTCTTTTATTTTGTTTGAACCGTCCAAAAGACTGTATTCCGTATGGACGTGTAAATGGGTAAATGCCATGTTAACTTTTCCTTTATCTACTGTTTATTATCTTGTCCGTTTATAGTCTTTTATATTGTAGCATAGAAAATAAATAGAGGCGTTATTTTCATGATTTTTTCATAATATTTTCTTCCTGCACTAATTTCAAATACACAAGGTTAAGGATGCGCCGATACAATTTCCCTTTTTCCCTTCGTGTCAACACTACTTCATTTTCTATTCTACCGTTACGACTTTTGCCAGATTTCTTGGCTTATCTACATCCAGTCCTTTATCCAGAGAAACATAGTAAGCCAGCAATTGCAATGCCACCGAAGCAGGGATTACCATAAACTCATCCTGCATTACCGGTAGTTTAAAAACACTGTTCCAAACGGAGTCCTTATGAGAGTCCTCCCCCTCTTTGATAAATAAAATGACCTCTGCTCCCCTGGACTGAACTTCCTTAATGTTAGAAAATTCTTTGGCTCTCACTTTATCCTGAGTCACCACTGCTATAACCGGTGTATCTTCTGTAATAAGGGCAATTGTTCCATGCTTCAACTCTCCGGAGGCATATGCTTCCGAATGGATATAAGATATTTCTTTTAGTTTGAGGGAGCCCTCTAATAATATCGAATAGTCCAGACCTCTGCCTATCATAAAAACATCTTTGGCATGTAAGATATTTCTGGCTATATAATGAATCTCTTCTTTTTTGTCAAGCACTTGCTGTACTGCCTCAGGTATACGTAATAGCTCTTTCGTAAACTTTATTGTAAGCTCTCTATCGCAGATACCCCTTACAAAAGCCATCCTTCCTGCCAGAAGGTATAGAACCGCAAGCTGAGTCGTATAAGCCTTTGTACTGGCTACTGCAATTTCCGGTCCGGCACTTGTATAAATAACGTACTCACTTTCCCGGGCAATGGATGCACCTTTTACATTGACAATGGAGAGACTCCTTGCCCCGTTTCTCTTGGCATGCTTTAAGGCTTCCAGCGTATCTATGGTTTCCCCTGACTGGGAAATAGCTATTACCAGCGTTTTATCATCTACAAGAGTATCCGAATATATAAATTCACTTGCCAGCTCGACGTCAATATGCACACGAACCAGTGATTGCATCAAGGCTTTGCCCACAAGTCCCGCATGCATCGCAGTTCCGCAGGCTATGACACAGACACGGTCACAATCCTTTAACAAGTTATCCGGAACTCCATCTGCAGTAAAGTCAGGCATACCATCCTTAATTCTGGATTTTATTGTTGCCCGTATGACCTCCGGCTGCTCCATGATTTCTTTTTCCATATAAAAAGGATAGCCTCCCTTACTGCTTGCGTTCACATCCCAGTTGACGGTAAGCCACTCCGGTTCCACCGCATCTCCTGACATATCGCACACCCCGATATCTGTTTTGGTAACTGTTGCTACATGATATTCCGGAAGGACAAAATACTTTCTGGTATACCGGCTTAATACGGTTACATCCGAGGCCATAATTGCTCCCTCCACCGTCTTCGCAACAACAATTGGACTGACATTTCTAACTGCAAAAATAGTACCCGGTATATCTTCAAACATAATTACAAGCGCAAAAGTACCCTTAAACTTTAAAATAGCCTTTCTGATTGCCGAATAAGGATCGCCTTCATAAAAGTGAGACAGAACTGCCGCTGCCACTTCACTGTCCGTCTGTGAATGCAGCTTTTGATTCAAATGATACTTTTTAATCAAGTCACTGTAGTTTTCAATAATTCCGTTATGGACTACCGTAACTTTTCCATAATTATGAGGATGTGCATTCTCATCATTCACTCCGCCGTGAGTTGCCCATCTTGTATGCCCGATACCGCACGTGCCGCTAATATTTTTATCTCCACACAAATTCCTTAAATCTCTTACTCTTCCCGCACATTTGTAAATTTGTGTTTCTTTTTCTGAATTATCGTACACTGCAATACCCGCACTGTCATATCCTCTATATTCTAACATTTCCAAAGCATCCAACATAACTTCTGTTGCTAACTTTTGACCTGCATAACCAATAATTCCACACATAGATTTTCCTCATCTTTCTATATATATATATAATTATTTATATATTTATAATTTTATATATATTTTAAATTTATATTATCTATACTAATTAATTTTACCGTTTTTATCCGTTATACTGAATTTGTTTTGCAGTTACCTGCATATTTCTCCAGCATATCTCGCACCGGAAACTGTGCGGGAAGGCATCCGCCGAATTCTCGATAACCTTCCTCCT
>CAYXCV010000156.1:0-5053 GCA_964463365.1 uncultured Kineothrix sp. | reverse complement strand
ATTATAACAGACCATATGTATGTAAAGCCTGTGGGGGATTAATGATTTTTAAAGGGGTTGGAGAATATGAATGCGAAGAGTGTAAGGAGTTGGATTATGATGATTATGGAAAAGCGCGCAACTATTTAGAAGAACATCCCGGTGCGACATCTGCAGAGATTACAGATAATACAGGTGTCAGCCAAAGATCAATCAGACAGATGTTAAGGGATGGAAGGCTAGAGGTAGCAGCTGATTCCAAAACATTTATACAGTGTGAAATATGTAATGAAAATATTCGATTTGGAAGATTTTGTGATAAATGTGAGTCTGCCTACCATAGAGGTATGGAGCAAAAACTTAAAACAGAGTATAATTATTCCGGTTTTGGAGCTGATAAAGGCAAGATGGATAAAGGTGAAAAACGCTTTATTAGGAAAGATAATTAGTGTGAAATGGGTAAGGAACCCTTACAAGGGAGGAAACACGAATGAAGAAAACGTTGACAGACAAACTGATAACAGTAATAATTTGCATGTTGTTTTCTATGACCGTTTTTATATGTATACCTACGGTAAGTATGGCATATACGCAAGCAACCGGAATCGTTTCGGCAGATGCTGCGAAGGTTAGGAAAGAGCCAAGCACCACAAGTGATGTGGTCGTTGGTTTATTAAAAGGCAGTACAGTAACAGTTACGGATGAAGTGACGGATAGTGCAGGTATGATGTGGTATAAGGTAAGTGTAGATAGCAGCACCGGATATATTCGCTCTGATTTAATGATTAAGGCAGCGATGGTTACAGGAACAAACAACAGTAATGGTATCGTTTATACCAATAATACCAATCAGGCAACACAGATAAATCAGGAAACTGTAAATAAACCAAGTCCTACGGTAGCCACACCAATAGTCGAAACGAAAGCATATGTCAATTTTGAGAGTGCAAGAATCCGCCAAGGTGCTTCCACCGATCACGATATTGTCGGATCGGCGCTTAAGAATACTTCAGTGATAATAACTGGAGAAGCCAAATCCAATAGCGGAATGTTATGGTACGAGATAAAATTTACCAATTCTGACGGCAGAGAAGTTGTAGGGTTTATTCGTTCAGACTTACTCACAATAGGTGATCCACCGGTTGAGACTGCACCACCGGAGGCTCCCGCTGAAGAGGAGGGTGCTGAAGGGGATGAGAATCCGGAAGCGGGAGATGAGAACGCTGAAGGAGATGGGACAGAGATACCGGATGAAACAGAAGTACCTGATCCGATAGAAACACCGGAGGAAACCAATCCGGATTATGAAATGGTTTATACACAGAATAATGAAGGAGAGAATGAGTGGTATCTGTATGACAATGTTAATGGAACACGTCAGACTCTGGCAGGGCTTATGGCCGCTGCAGAAGCAGGCACGAATCAAAGTGAAAATGATTCGGAACAATTTTCCACTCAAAGAATAATAATTATTGTTCTTGCGGTGATTGTTGCAATACTTGCAATAACCGTGACATTACTGTTATTTAAAATCAGAGATTTTTATGATGATGACTACGAAGATGACGATGACGATGATGACGACGAAGATGATGACGACGACGAGGAAGACGATGACGACGAGGAAGAAGAAATACCTGTCAGACGTAAAAGCACCAAAAAAGTAAAGTCAATGCGCGCTCCGGAAGAAAGAACAGAACGAGAGCCGGTTAGAAGAGTGGAAGCAGAGTCAAATATAAGACCGATGAGTAAGGAAACGGTAAAGGAAACTCCGTCACAGCCAAAAAGAAAGGCCAAAAATTTTCTGATTGATGATGATGAGTTTGAATTTGAATTTTTAAATATAGATGATCGTGATTGATGGTTTTTTATCAATGTTTTATAATGGAGCTGACCACTAGCTGATTTAAATCAGCAGTATACAGCTCCATTTATGTTCAAAGTTTAGTGTTCTGGTTGTTATTGATAATATGTGCCATCGTTAATATAATTAAAAGAAGGTTGAAAGATAAGTGAAAGCTAAATGTAAAGAAATTGTATATATTGGAATAATACTTTTTTGCGTTTTTATTATATTTATTACATTTAATATGCCTTTTGATGATGTAAGCCTAGTAGAAAAAACTAATATATTTTTACTATCTTTTAATAGTTATGTGTATTTATTTGCAGGTTTGCTTTTGATGGGATTTACGGGCTATTTGTATGTAAATTTGGAAGCTTATAAAGTGGGAAAACTATTTATAATCTATATGATTCTTGTTAGTTTCCAGATTTGCTTGGTAGCTGCAACAAATTATAATTATTCATTTATTAATTTGATTATAGAGTTGCTGGCATTTATAAGTAACATATTTTTATATTATTCAATAGGTTATTTAACACTTCTTAATCAAAGAAAATATTTTAAAAAATTAACAAAAATATTTATTATTTTAAAAATTTTTGGAATGATATTTTACATAATATGTATGAGCTATAGTGATTCAATATTATATAAAATTAAAGGAAAAATTATTATAGTAGATTATATAATTACTATTGTTATTATAATACTAAGTATGGTTTGGGGATATAAAGAATCTACTATATATTCAAAAAATCAGATTAAAATATTATCAAAGGGATTGATAATTGGGATTATGATATTCCTAATAATGAATGCAATGCCTATGCTAGCAGTTGTAAAAGTATCAGAAAATGATGCAGAATCATATATAATTTATGAAGATAAAAAAATTGGACTAAATGAAAACACTTATCCCGTTATTCAGTTAGATAATTTGGAAAGACAAGTAAGTACATACCCAGTTTTGGTTTTTAATGGTATATTAATTGCAATAACATATATTTTAATAAAAAGAGAATATCTTACAATAGACGATAACAAAGATTTAAAGAGATATATAGTGAGTATAAGTTATTTAATTTTAGCCAACACTTTTTTTTGTATTGTCTTATCAGATGATACTTTAGATTATATAGCCTTTAATACAATTTTAATTTTTCCATTATTAGTGTATAATCATTGTATATACATAAAAGGAAATAACTTATATGACAACAATATGATTGAAATCTTGGAAGAAGAAAGACAGAAAATGTCAGTATTTCTTCATGATGAAGTCTTACAGGATTTAATTGTTTTATCACATTCATTAAAAAGTAACGATATGAATGAACAATTGTCAAAAATAATAGGAGAAATCCGAAATGTAAGTCAGGAACTTTATCCTACCATTGCAGAGGATTTGGGATTAGAACAGGCACTAAGAATTTATATGGATGATATTAAAAGTGATTATAATGTTGAAGTAGAATATATTTATGACTATCCCAAAGGGGTACTTCCCAAAGGAAGATCTTTGGTAGTATATCGTATAGTAAAAGAGTTGATTATAAATGCAATAAAGCATTCAAGATGTACAAAAATTAAGGTTGAAATTTCAAAAGTTGCCGAAGGAATTGATTGTATGGTTTCTGATAATGGAATAGGTTTTTTAATGCCTGAAAGTGAAAAGTTGTTAAAAAGCCCGCATATGGGTTTATATACAATTAAAAAACAGATATCGGATATGAATGGAAAATTGAGAATTATTTCGGATAAAACAGGAAGTGAATTTCAGATTTATATTCCATTAGGTGAGTAGTTTTTTGTAGATTTATTAGAAATGGGGAATTTTATGGAAAGCAACAATATAAATTTAATAATTATAGATGATCATAATATGATTGCCTCTGGAATAGCAGCACAACTAAACGATGAAAATGGAATAAACGTAATAGGAGTTATAACAGAGCCGGCACAACTTATAACTGAACTTAAAGAAAAAAAACCAAATGCGGTTTTAATGGATATTCGTATGGGAAAATATAATGGGTTGGAACTGGCAAAGGAAATAAGAAGGGAATGTCCAAAAATAAAAATCATATTAATGTCTGGTTATAACATAAGTAATATGGCTAGAAATAGTGTTGCGGATGCATTTACATCTAAAGAGGAGAGTATTCAATCGTTGGCAAAAACGATAAATAAAGTATGTATTGATCAAGCAAATGTATTCCCTATCTGTGGGAAAGAAATGATATTGACAAATACAGAAATAAAGGTTTTGCAATTGATAAGCCAAGATAAACAGCGAAAAGAAATTGCAAAGGAATTATATATTTCTGAAAAGACAGTAACAAATCATATAACTTCAATTCTTAATAAGTTGCAAGTTCGTTCAAGAGTAGGAGCCATTATGAAAGGGATTGAGCTTGGGTTAATTGATGGACTATAATTTGAATAAAACTATGTCAATAGGACTTATGAGTAATTTATTTGCTCAGAGGTCCTATTGTTGTTTTGAATATTTATTGAGATAATGTGTTTAATCGATGGATGTTTATACTAAAGTCCCGGAAATCATACATAAGGAGGGGAATGCAATGCTATTTAAATCAAAAGCAGCAAAACGTGCTTGTATTGTTGTTGGTACCAAGAAGTGTGCTGGAGTTGGATACAGAAATAAAAAAGGAACAGCAATTTAGTACAATCGTAAGCAGTGGGGAGAGTTTTCTTCCCACTTTCTTACAATAAAGGAGATTCTGGAAAATGGATAATGAGAATATCTTGGAAGTATGTAATCTTACAAAAAGCTATGGAGATTTTATTGCTTTGAAGAATATTTCTTTTTCAATTAAGAAAGGTATGATAGTTGGCCTTTTGGGAAAAAATGGGGCAGGAAAAACAACTTTAATGAAGACTATTTTAGGATTGCTTTGTAGATATGATGGAACAATAAAATTTAACGGAGAGCTAATTGCTCATGACAAACCTGATGTTATGCGGAAAATAAGCTCATTAGTGGATGTAAGATTTTATGAAGACATGACGGCATATGAGAATTTGAATTATTTGTTAATGGCAAATCGGTATATAAAAAGAAACGATAGAAAGAAAAAAATCATTCAACTTTTGGAAATGGTTGGTTTAGAAAATAGTAAATTTGAAAAAATTAAAACATTTTCATTTGGAATGAAACAGCGGCTTGCTCTGGCACAAGTATTTTTACGGGATGCAGAAATACTT
>CAYXCV010000155.1:0-5131 GCA_964463365.1 uncultured Kineothrix sp. | reverse complement strand
ATCAAATCTTCTTTTCTAAAATGATTCCGCAGTACACTGACCGTCGTTAGAATATATTCATCTCCAATTGCGTGGCCAAATGTATCATTCACATATTTTAATTTATCTAAGTCAGCAAAACACAAAGAAAATGTTTTTTTATTTTTCACATAGCTATCCAGTACATCCATGCAATAGCGTCTATTATAAAGTCCAGTCAGTGGGTCTGAATTCGCTACATATTCTATAGAGGACTCCCACTCTTTCTGTTCCGTAACATCTCGGAGTAAGTAAGCAATCGAACTTCTGCCCTGCCAATCAATAAAGAATGAATTCAAATGATAATGTAATATTCTATCAGAAATGCTTGGCGATATAAAGTTGAAGTTTTTCGAACGTATTGAAGTATCTTCATTCGCTTCCTCAAGATAATGAAACAATATATCAACTAATTCAGGTTCCCTCATAGTGGTATCCATCCAGGATATATTTTCATATAATACTTCTTTTGTCTCTTCATCAAACACGATGACATACTCACCGATATTATCAGTAATACAGGATAGTAGGTCATTCTGTTCCTGCAGTGCTGATTCACGCTGCTTGAGCTGCTCAATCATCAGATTAAAAGCCTCCGAAAATTCTCCCATCATAGCAACTTTCTGTGTATAATCACCGGTAGCAACCTGTTTCATCTGCCAAATCAAATAAGAGAAATTCGAATGAAGCATCTTTAATGAATCACAAAGCGGATTTGCTCTTGCCGGCATCTTTCTGTTAAGATTACCTAATGCAATATCTTCAATAAAATTGCTAACCTCATTCAGCCAATCATGATGTAGATTCATGTCCATATACTATTACACCCTTTCCAGATTTATAACCTATTCATCTGAATAAATGCGCGCATCAAAACGACATACTCTATAGAATCCCATAGTAATGCATCCATGCCCTGTTCAACGTTACCAAAAATATTCTCCATACCTCTTCTTTGCATTAAACCTGTCCTTCAATATTAACATACACGAGTATATTATACCACTATGCCCCTTCATAAATATTCTTAATTTATTTTTCTTCCATCATACTATCCAAATAACCTCTGTCCCATAATAATATTTTAAGTTTTTTGGCTGCTTCTACCGCAGGAGATGTAAAATATTGATTGGTCAGCACCACCCCCACCATGCGGTCATAATAATCCCTTCCCGAATAGGCTTCCTGAATGGCTTTGACTCCTACCGGTGACGCATAGCATTTACATTGTATTGCATAAGTCACTCCTTCTTTTTCTGCCAGAATATCAACACCATAATCTCCGCTGCCTTTGGTAACTTCTACCTCTGTAAAACCTCTTTTTTTCAAGAGCTCCGCACAAAATATTTCAAAGTCACGCCCCTCCATTTCATCAATGGATTCTTCCTGCTTGTTTTTTCGAAAGTATAAATAAAATGCCATTAACGCCATAACTATTATAATTAAAAGTAACGCAATTAATGCGTAATTACTACCAATTTTATCCATATTTTTTCTCCTAATTTGCATTATTTAAATCTTTTCGTATAATTTCGGTTTTTATTTTTATTGTTGTTAAATTTAAGTTGCATCGTCTACTTGAGTAGTATAATGTAGAAATTAGCTTAGTAAATAAATAAATTGAATTTTCCTATTTTAATTTATAGATGATAAACCTGCCGGAGGTAATTATGTTTGATTTTAAATTTGACTGGTGCAAAGAAATGGAGCTTGGAATAGAGATTATTGACTTACAGCACCAGGAACTATTTCGTATTGGGCGATCTATAGAACAACTTGTTATGAATGGGTGCAGAACTGCCACCCAAGAGCAATTATTGGATATTGTATGTGAATTGCGAGATTATTCAGCTTATCAATTTTATACAGAAGAAGATTTAATGCTTAAAAATAGCTATCCTAATTATACAAGGCATAAAGCTGCTCATGATACAGTTAAAAACTTCATTTTGGGTATTGATTTGCCATTGCTTGGGAAAAATCCCGACCAAGTACTCCCTCATGTTAAGGATGAGCTGCAAACTTTCTTATTTGATCATATCTTAACTGAAGATGATGAATTATGTAAATTTCTTAAAACACTCGACATGAAGTAGTTCATGTTTTATTATTTATGCCTACATATATAACATTTATCATGCCTTATCAACATCTCTACGCGAAATACATTATACTCTACTTTATCATAATATCACGTTTATAAAATAATTAAAACTGTCTCATTGCGAGAAGAAATGATAGGTTGTATAATGCGATTAGGAGGTGATGTATATGGCTAATGAAGATAAAAAAGACTTTAATGCAATGCTGCATAAAGACACAGATATGCCCAAAGTAAAGATTATTACAGATGAAAGCACCATCAAAAAATATGGCGGCGAAAAAATGTTTTTCGCACCCCCGCTCGCCTATGATGAAATTATGAAAACAATACCTTTTGGTAAGGTTATTACAGCAGAAGTCATCCGAGAATCTTTTGCAAAGAATAATAATGCTGACTTTACTTGCCCAATGACAGCAGGTATTTTTATTTCTATAGCAGCATGGGCAAGTTATCAACGAACGGAAAACGAAACACCGTATTGGAGAACCCTAAAAGCAAGGGGAGAGTTAAATCCTAAGTATCCCGGAGGAATAGAGGCACAGAAAGAGAAGTTGGAAGCAGAGGGACATACCATTATCACCCGCGGTAGAACAAATATTAAATACTATGTGAAAGACTTTGAAAAATCGTTGCATACGTTATAATCCCGGAAACGGTCAAAGACCATGAAGGAGCTTAAAAGTTTGCCCTATACTTTTTGATTTTGCCTTTTAGGTGGGTTCAAATTAGAATTTGTTACATTTAAATGGACTGTCCATAATAGACAGTCCACTTTTTAACTACCAATGATTGGCATTGAATATTCATATGTTTTGTTATTTAATTGGTCGACCATAAATGCTCCAATGTCTTCTTTAGAAATGCTCAAATTCATTTTTTGTCACCGAATCCCACTTTGACATTCCCTATATATGGAGTGTCCTTAGGAGCAATAAATCAAACAATTGTCCAGTTTAGGTTAGACGCAGTAATCATATCCGCAATAGCAATAATTTCTTTTTTTACTATTGGAAATAGGATTCCAGCCATAAATCCGGGTAAGACTGTGGCAATCGTTTTTTTGTCTTTATTAATATGAGCACTTGGAGTTTCCCAATCAACCAGTCGCTTTATATTGCATTCATTCATTGCTTTTAAGAGATTCTTATGTCCTTCTAGAATTCATGTGTTCATATTTCTTCAAAGGGATACTAACGCACTATATAAAAGCATCACAACCTTGCATACAAAGTTTTTTTAATGGTGTTGTAATCCCAGAAGTAATAAGCAAAGACTATTTTTCTGTTATAATGAAAATAATGTTTCAAACCTTGGCTATCTACATGATTCCTGCCAGTATTACACTTAAGATAATTCCTGCCATCGTACTGATAAGCGCCCCTGATAATGTATACTTTGTTTTGGTCACTTTTGCTGTCATGTAGTATACCGACATTGTATAAAATATGGTCTCTGTGCAACTCATCATTATGGATGTAATCATTCCCATATGAGAATCAGGACCGTAGGTTTTAAATATATCGAGCACCAGCCCGGTGGCTGCAGAGGAAGAAAACATCTTAATAAAAACAAGGGGAACAAGCTCTGAAGGAAAACCAATACGATCTGTTACACCCTGAAAGATTCTCCCGATAAATGTTAGAAATCCGGATGCACGAAGCACTCCCACAGCTACCATTAGTCCCACTAAGGTGGGCATAATCTGTATTACCGTATGGAATCCGTCTTTCGCTCCCTTTATGAAGTCTTCATAAACACGCCGCTTTGCAAGCAACCCATAAGCAACAATATAAAATATAACAACCGGAATTATAATATTAGAGATATTGGATAATACATTTAAAATGATAATTTCTCCATCTTGTTCTTTCTCTCATTTTATTCGGCTTAGCTGCTACATATTACAGACATTCATAACAGTTTATTTCTTTCCCATCCAGTTGTTTAAGAAATACACATTCTTGGAATGATTTATAATATTAAAGCCAGGTTTGCCTTAAACTATCTACAATCCATTTTTCATTTTGTAAAGAGATAGAAATTTCAATAGTAAACGACATATTAATTAAATCATTATAAAATTCTATATTAGCACTAATATAATCTTCTTTATTTACTAATATTTTAAAATTTCTAAATTCTCCGCCGTAGCTCATCGTTATTTCTGCTAATTTCCTATAAAGTACACCATCCTGTTCAATATACATTGCAGCGTCCACTAAATACGGCTTATAAAACAATTCTTCTGCGCAGTTTTTTGAACATATTTCTTCCACGGATTTTGTTATATCTTCCAGTGACCGGATCCTTTCATCATCCACTTTATAATACTGGGGTTCTTCATCTTCTACTAAAGAAAATATTTCACTGTTATCTGTTTTTGGTCCAATCACCCAAACATCCATGTACATTTTTAGAAAAGAGTCGTATGTATTCATTACAGTTTCTTGTATATTTTTCTGCGAGCATCCGCTTAATAAAAAGGTGCAGCATAGCAAACAAAATAGAAATCTCTTTTTCATGATTTTGCCCTTTCATAGACAATTGAAGGATTAGGCGTTGATATTCTAATAATTCAACTACGCTGCCTTCTATAAAACAACACCTTCCTTACGTTATTGTAAAATGGCATGTTTTTTCCCATGTGCAAAAAGTATCATAGTCAATATCGATGACGGAGAAAACTTTATCATACTCCAGATTCATATCTACTATAAAATCCGAGAGTTTGTCTTCTATGTGTAATCCATACTATCACCACCTGTTTATTGGATTTATGGGAATGATTCCATACTCATACCAACACAATGTTATTATTTCTTTCCCATCCAGTCTTTAAAGAAATTCACATTTTTGGCACGATTTATAATATCTGTAGCATTATCCTGGATATATACTGTTAGCTGTTCCACCTCTTCTTCTGTGAACCCGGAAGATTTTTCTATGGTTCCCCGAGGTACAATGCCTTCTGCATATTCGCCTTCTCCTCTTTCAAAGCAGACTCTTACC
>CAYXCV010000154.1:0-5153 GCA_964463365.1 uncultured Kineothrix sp. | reverse complement strand
ACTTCCATGCCTTCCCTTACATATTCATTTGCCAGAAGGGAAATTACCTTCTCTGTTCCTCCGCCTGTCATATTAGGTACGACAAAAATAATCTTTTTTCTTTTCATCTCAATCGAATATTTCTTTCTTACTTTTCTCAACCACCTTGCCGTCGCTTACTTCATAAATCCTATCCACATTACGTATGGTCGATAATCTATGGGCAATGATAATCATCGTCTTAGTTCCGTGAAGATTCTCTATGGATTCCATAACAGCTGTCTCCGTATCATTATCCAGTGCCGACGTTGCTTCATCCAATACCAAAATTTCGGGATCATGATACAGCGCTCTCGCTATCCCGATTCTCTGGCGCTGACCACCGGAAAGACGGACTCCCCTGTCACCAACATATGTTTCCAAACCTTCCGGAAGATTATCCACAAAATCATATAACTGCGCTTTTTGCAAGGCGTCAAGTACTGCTTCTTCATCAATTTCCTCCGCCGGAACACCAAAAGCAATGTTGTTACGAATCGTATCATCAGATAAATAAATTACCTGGGGAATATAACCGATTTCTTTCTGCCAGGTCATCAGGTTCTTATCAATATCCATATCATCTGCATAAATCTTACCATACTGAGGTCTGAGCAATCCAAGCAGAATATCCACCATAGTTGTTTTACCAGCCCCTGAACTACCTATAAAGGCAACGGTTTGACCTTTTTCAATACTAAAGTTTACCTTGTCAATTACATTTATTTCAGAATCCGGATAATGATAACTTAATTGCCGTATCTTTATCCTCTCTTTGAGTTTCCACTCCTTGTCCGCGCTATCCTCCGCCTGATCATTTATCTTTAAATCTTCTACTTCTTTCAGATCGTGATAAATTAAGTCCAGAGACGGGGCAGAATATAGAGCTGCCGACATATGCTCATTAATCTTGCCTACGGAAGGAAGCAACCGAAAAGCCGCTACCGCAAATACAGAAAGCTGGGGAACAAAATCTATTAATTCCTTCTGCCCAAAATACATCTTTATAATAATAGCAATAATAATTCCCGTCATTGCTACCGCTTCCACTACATGCTTAGGGATAATTCCTATTAAGCGGTTCAGCCTTAATCCATGCACATACTTTCTAAAATAGCCATCATATGAATCAATAAAATAACTTTCCCGGTTCAGTACCTTGATTTCTTTGATACCCCCCAGAGACTGATTCATCCATTGATATAAGATACCTTTATATTCCTGGCTCTGCTGCCCCAGTTTCCTGCTGTACCTTTTAGAAACACTGGTAAAGATACCGATACATATAATCAGCAATCCAACTACAATGGCTGTAATAGACATACTTACTTTAAACAGATAAATCCCAATGGTAATGCAGACTACGATCTCTGCCAGCATTTCCATAGTGTGAATGATTCCTTTTGTAAATAAGTCTGTATCCTCCTGCATACTTCTTTGCAGCACGGCAATGTTTTTATTCAAATGAAAGGTATATGGCTCTTTCATATATGCTGTCAGAAGTCTTGTAGAAATCTTTCTCTGTGTATTGTAGGAAAACCTATAAATAGCATTTTTCTCTATAATCATAAATATATTTTTAAATATGTAAATAAATATAATCATACCTGAAATGGCCGTAAGAAATCCGGTCGTTGATGTAAAACCAAATTGTACATAAATAAAGTGGAGGATTTCATTTTCCATAATAACGGAAGGGTCCATAATGATTTCAATAAACGGCATGAAAATCGTTACTCCCATCAATTCAAAAAAACTACCTGCCATTACTGCTATAAGTAGCAATGCAATAATCATTTTATCTCTTTTACTGAATATATAACTTAGTTTTTTAAACATGTAATCGTTTTTCCCTTCTATCCGGCATTTGTTTCCTTCTACTCAATGACTTTCTTTATTTGCGAAAGATATTCTTCATAACCGGCTTCCCGGTTCGCCGCTTCTCCCACTATTTCATGTTTCTTTACCGGCTGTTTTCCCACAGTCCCACTTAAAAACCATTCATACTCCATGTCCAGATTACCTATATCAAGGACTCTATAGCCTGCGTGAAAAAGCTCTTCAGTTATAAATTTAGCCGCAACTCCGGCTGATATCAGAAACAGATAAGAGGTATCATATTCTTTACAGGCATTGATAATCTTCTCCCTTGCACCATAAGCATCACTGGGCGGACATATTATTCTTTCTACACTCTTGGCATATGCAAAGAGATCATTTCCCACGCCATTATGAGTACGGGTTCCCTCGACCACTACTATTTTTTTATCTTTCCAGATTATTCTAAATTTATCAAACCAACCTTTACATGGTGCTTTATCTGCAAAGGCGTAATAACATCTGGTTACGGCCGTATCACAATAAATACGTCCTGGATTGCAATACTCTTTATAGGCAGAGCGGAAGAACAGTAAATGATCTTTCCAAAACTGCCTGCTGTTCTTCTGATAAAGTTCCATTCCGTCAAAAATCCCCTGTACAGAAACGCAAAGATTCTCATCTTTATAATAAAGTATTCGTTTCAGCCCCTCAGCAATTTCTTCCGAAGCCTTCTGCAGCTTCAGATTCTTTCCCCGGATCATGATAATTTCCCCATCTCCGAAACGAACCAGAGATTTTTCAGTGCGAAGGAGCTCGTCCAATGTTTCATCAATCGTATGAACTTTTACGGTTTCTTTTTTTATAACATCAGTGTACCACCAGTATACAAGTGTCGCAAAGAAATCTTTTATTTTTCTTTTCATTAATTTTTATTTATCCTTTTCCTGATTGATAAACCTATTTTCCTTCAAACTATATTTGCCGCCCTTTAGGAATTTGTGTTTTACGACCCACCAGCCCGGCACCCAGATATACTTATGCATGGCAGGCGACGCTGAACCAATCATCCAGCAGTTTCTATCGCACTTCTTTGTACAGGCACGTACTTCTTTGGCCTGCTCACTGCTCCAAAGCTCCTCCCATGACATGTCCTTTAGATTTCCCATCACTGCCTTCTCTTCCATACCATTGCATGGAATAACATCACAGAAGGGATCAATAAAGAAAGCATTGCTACTCATATCACAAGGTAATAATCTTTTATTTCCATAGATGTAATTAATGAGTCCGTGGTTAAAATAGGCTCTGAACCATTTTTTAGGCGATTTGCTTTTGAGAAGCTCATTGATAAGTTTTTCAAAATTTTCCGCTACTTTTAATTTATTATCTATCTTATTATCTGTCTTTCTAAAGTAAAAAGAATTGTGAAGTGTTGCCGTTGCAAACTCCATATTCAGCTCATTGGAAATATCGTATAGGGGTACCAGATCCTCACTATTCATATCCTGAACCGTCATACCAAATCCCACATCGGGATGCCCCATTTCCACCAGCTTCTTTAAGGTACCATATCCTCTGTTAAAACCGTCAGGAATACCGCGAATGGCATCGTTGGTTTCCTGTAATCCTTCGATACTGATACGGATTCCCACCTTTGGAAATTCTTCACAAAGAGCAAGAATTCGGTCTGTAAAATATCCATTTGTAGAAATAACTATACGGTCTGATTTCTTATAAAGTTCTCTGACAATATCCGGAATATCCTTTCTGACAAAAGGTTCGCCGCCTGTTATATTCGTAAATGCCATCTCCGGAAGCTTCTTTATCACATCCAAAGTGATCTCATCCTCCGGTTTGGTAGGATCTTTAAAACAATCACACATATTACATCTTGCATTACAACGATAGGTTACAATTACCGTCCCGTATAATGTTCTTCTGCCCATCTATCTATCCTCCACAACTAACTTATATTCATTTAATATCTCTGCTGAGTCGCTGATTCCAACCGTCAATTTAAAAACCGTTGTATTAGAAACAGCAAATACTATACCGATAACCGCTGCTATAATTATCACTCTTTTAAGTATCGCTTTATCTTTCGTCCGTATCACTTGTCTTATATTATACTCGGTCAAACAAGAGATATCCTGATATCCGCATACCGCATAAGGGAATAAAAGCAGAAAATAAGGCAATACATACTGAGGTTTCGCTTCCCAGAATATATGAAAAACAAAGCCGCCAATTACCGCTGCTATAGGAAGCAGCTCATATACTTTGTTTCTTTTCCATGAAAACACAAGATAAAACAGTACTCCGGATAACATTATGCTCTGAAAGAAATTCATATATATGGTCAAAACATTTCGAAGCTTTCCTGAAATCATACTTTGAGCGAACGGAGAAAACTGTAAACTCGATTCTCTTCCCTCATTTACATCAAAACACTGAAAAGTAGGGTTATTCCACTGAGACGCCATTTTTCTTCCGATTCTTGTCAGACCATCCTTTTTATTATGATAGAAAAATTCCAAATTATCTTTTATATTTTCCTTTGCCATTTCATTGGTTAACTCGTAGTTATACCCGCATTCCTCATACAGACTGACACTATAACCGTTCCACCAACCGGGAGCCATAGGCGCATCCTGAAGTCCCATAGCTATCCATGCTGTCTTGGGCATCCCTTTTGCTACCGGAACTCCTGTGATTCTCTCCATATACGTATTCGTTATATGATTCATACTGCTGATTACTAACAGAATCAATCCTATATAGATTACCGGATACAGCTTCTTATTGGATACTATTATATCATAGAGCAAAAACAACACCATGGCTATAGCCATGATCAAAGAATTTGTCTTGAAAATTATGGCTGTTGCGATGCAAATTGCCGAAGCCAGTGCCGTAATCAATCTTCTGTTTCTAAAAAATAGAAATTCTATATAAATTGCTAATATCGCAAAGAAAAAACCCGGTACCGTTCCATAGATAAAAGTAACATACGGATAAATAGGCAGGAAAAACAAAAAAATAATGATTGTATATAAGCCGATGTTTTTATGCCTTGTCTGAAACAAAAGCTCCGCAGTACGTTTCATAATCCAGACACTTCCCGTTAACATAAGAAGATTCATAAATTGAACAATCAAATACGTATATTTTCCAAAAATTCTAATGACTGCGGAAAGTATGAGTACTATTCCTGTCTGATCAGGATATCTATGCATATAGCCGCCTACGGCAAACTGCTCAAAATTTCCTTGAATGATTTCCCCTGCAATTCTTAAGATTTTCCCCTGATCGCT
>CAYXCV010000153.1:0-5222 GCA_964463365.1 uncultured Kineothrix sp. | reverse complement strand
CATTACCCGGTCTGAATTCCGCATAATTTGCATAAGGATCCGCTTTGTAAAGCTTTCTGCCATCCGGAGTGGTAATTAGGAACTTATATAACTCATTCACCCCTACTTCCGGAATAAAAAGTGAATAAATACCACCCGGTCCAAGTCGTTTCATTTCGTGGATTTCTTCATTCCAGTCATTAAAAGTACCAATCACATGAACACTTGCTGCATTTGGTGCCCATACTCCGAAAAACATACCTTTTACGTCGTCTTCTACGGAAATATGTGCTCCCAGTTTTTTATAAATATCATAATGTGTTCCCTGAGCAAAGAGATACTGATCCGCCTCCGATATAAATACTTCCTGTTCCAACACATTTAACTTCTTTTTTCCTGCTGCCATAGGCAAAAACCCCCTAGCTTCATAATATTTCTATTCTATAGTAATAAGTATTACTTAATACTGGTATTACTTAATACTGGTATTACTTAATAGTGCATAAAATCTTTTTCTCTAAGGACAATCATGTCCTCCTCATCATACCTGTTTCCTAATAGAATATCAAAGAAATGCTTCAGGTTCTTCTTATCCGCAAAATATATCGCATCATCTACCAGCTCAATTACTTCCTCAACCGTCACCTCGTGATCACTTGTCTGCATATCTGCAATTCTTGTATGAAGTGCAAGTATTCCCAGTTCATCAATGGAATACTCCATCTCCTCCGCATATTGCTTCGCAAATTCCACAAGTGCATGATCATTGAGCGCTTCGATATCTATTCTGGCATTAAAGTTGGGGGCGAGTACAAAGTTCTTTCTCATAAATATATTCATCTCATCCCGCTTGCCCTCCATAATAACAAAAAGACCTTGACTCCTTCGGGATAACGCTTCATTTAAATCTGTAGCCGTAGCACTGGACATTTCTGTAGCCTTTTCAATAATAAGAGCACCATCTGCCAACTTTTCCACTGTTTCCTGTACATTCTTCTTCTTTAATGTAGCACCGGAAATCTTGGCTACCTTACCGGAAAAATTGCTGTCAGACATCTGCAGCATCCGGATCAGGTTCTTTGCCAGATCAAGCGTTCCCACTCCTTCTTCACCCGTTATAATCACATTATCCGTATAAGGATCCATACTCATTGTGTCAATGGAATGTATCACCTGCTCTTTGGCCTTCTTATTATGTATAAACCTATTGAATAACTCTTTCTCTTCTTCTGATAGTGGACGAAGTCTATTGGTATCTTCTACAATATTTTTTATTTTATTAGAAGATTGCAGTTCTTCCAATGTAATTCCTTCTGATGGAGTCTCCTCTAAAGATACTGTTTCTAAGTCAGTACTCTCGCTGCTATTTTTCTCACTTGCAACAGGATTTACAGTTTCCGTTTCATCGGTTTTCTGTTCCACTGCTATAGCTGCTTCTTCTGCAATTGATTCTTCTGCTGTTACATCTTCTGCAACTGATTCCTCTGCTGCTATTTCTTTATTCTTTTGCTCTTCCATATTCTGCTTTTCTACAGAATGAACAATATCAGAAACTTTTTGTGGAGTAATAATACCAGGGTCAAAGGACTTCTCCCCTGCTTCCTTTAGAATCGCTTCTACCACTGCTTTTTCAAGCTGCTCTAAAAGGCCGGTTTTGGTTGCTTCGTCAAAATCAGAGAACATATTACCGGTATGCTCCTGTACGCGGTTGCGTACATCTTCCCGGCGTTTCTCCTCATTTTCCCTTTTCATCCGCTCCCACTCTGCCATAATGTCAGTAATATTCATCTGACCGGTAATCTGCTTTTCAACCAAATCATCCTCTGGCACCACAAGTTTAATCTGACCATCATATTCTTGTGAAAGCATCTGTTCGAAACCGGAGGGTTTCGTTGTCTTCATCAGATGCGGGCCATGAGTCGGATGCAAATCGTTCTTTGGTGCGGATACATCAGTTGCAAAACTCGCAGCCTTTCCGCCCAGAGCTGCAGTTGTTGGGTATATTATTTTCTTCTTAGGATTAATTTCTTTCGTATCATGAATATTGCTACTGTTTATTTGCTCTGTATCTAACTCTTTCGTATCTTCTAAAAGAAAGTCCTTAATGTCCTCAAAAAACACCTCTTCCGTAGAAGGCTGGGATACCGAAGGTTCCGGTATTATTTCTTGCTCTAATTCCGATGCCTGCGGCAATATCGTTTGAGGCAGTTCCGTCATCTTGTTCACAGGCGCTATTGTCTCCTGCTTCTGTGAAAGAGGAGCTACTATCGAACGGGTAACCTCATCCAAGGTAAGCTCTTCTTTCGGCTCCTCCAGATTGGGTTTACCCAGATGGGGTTGATTCTCCGGGAATGCATCTTCACCCAGAATCTCCTTCATGCTCTGTGCCAATTCCTTTTGAAGATTAATGGTATTATATTGCCCTACATCTACTGTTTTTACTCGGAATTCTTCCTCTTCAACCGGTTCCGCTGTTTTATGGCTTGTGAAGTCTACAATCTGACCCTGGTCGTTTTCTTCCGGCTCCGCGGGTGTTTCCTCTGCCAGATGCCGCTTTTGCTTCCGTTCTTTTTCTTCTATCAGTAACGAATATTTCTCTTGCTGGATTGGGGTCAACGGCTGATGAAGGGACTTAAGCTCCAATGCCTTCATCACATATCTTCCCTCTCCAAACCAGAGAATCATCTCATCGCATTCTTCCACACATTTTGTCTGAAGTCCCACACGGTGGTATAAATATGCCAGCTCATAAGCCCATTTTTCACGGTAATCGCGCTTTTTAAACTCCTCTAATACTGCAATACGCTCTTCCAGACTGACATCTTGAGCTTCGTATAATTTATACTGCAAAATATATCTTCCGGTATCCTTCGGAGCAATCTGTACAAATTCTTTATAATACTCAATTGCCTGCACAAATTCACCCATTTTAATTGAAAGCTCACACAGAGAATATACAATTAGACGACCGCCCGGATGACGCTCATAAGCCATTAATAAAACATCTTTACTTTCCTGAAATCTGCGGTTTATTTTATATAAATCACTGATGGTACATAGCATCATAACACTCTTTACTCTTCGCCAGTCAATGGTATCCGCAATCTTAACTGCTTCTACAAATTCACCTTCCGAGATCAGTGCTTTAATTTCCTCCGCCCGTACTTTATATTCGTACTTATCCAAGGTGCTCACCTCATAAAATTATCGTTTTTTCCACATAATATCCCTATTTTCACTTTTTAAGTTTACCATACAGCATATTCAATGTCAAAAAGATATAGGGATTTTTTTCATTTTTTCTCTACATATAGCAACTTTTTCATTTTTTATCCATATATATAGTAGTTTACATGAGCAGGTTGCTCAGTGTGGCGAATTGCTGTAATGTAAAAGTCTCACCTCTGATGGTTAGAGGCTGTCCCATTTGCTCAAGAGCCTCCACAACTTTTTCTTTTGATATATTAAGATCCCTGGCATTCGTCAGACCATTGATTAAGGTTTTTCTACGCTGATTAAAAGAGGCACGAATCAGTGAAAACATAAACTTATCATTGATTACTTCCACCTGAGGCTTGTCATATCTCGTCAGCTTAATGACCGTACTCCCTACCTTGGGTTTTGGCATAAAACAGGTGGGCGGAACTTGTATCATAACTTCCGGCTTTGCATAATACTGTACGGCTAGAGAAAGTGCTCCATAATCCTTTGTACCCGGTCCTACCTGCATTCGGTCAGCAACCTCTTTCTGTACCATAATCGTAATACTATGTAGAGGTATATTGCCCTCGAACAATCCCATAATAATAGGTGTGGTAATATAATATGGAAGATTCGCAACAACTTTAATCGCTTTCCCACCATTTTTTTCTTCTATTAAATTATTCACATCTACTTTTAAGATATCATCATTAATAATTGTTATATTATCATAAGCAGACAACGTATCCTCAAGAATTGGTATCAGTGCCTTATCTATTTCTACCGCGATGACCTCTCTGGCATGCTCTGCCAGATACTGAGTCATGGTTCCGATTCCGGGTCCAATCTCCAGTACGCAGTCTTCCTTCGTAATACCGGAAGCTGTAATAATCTTATCAAGTATATGTGTGTCTATAAGAAAATTTTGTCCAAATTTCTTCTGGAAGTTAAAATTATATTTCTTTAATACTTCTATGGTACTTCCTGGCGTTCCCAATGTTGCCATATTAATCTCCATTCTTCCAAAGTCTGTCAACTTCATTCATTTATATTAAATAATTCTTTTGCATTCTTTGTTGTGATTGCTATCACTTCGTCATAAGTAATCCCTTTGATTGCAGCAATTTCCTGTGCAATAAAAGGAATATAAAGTGAGGAATTTCTTTTTCCTCTATATGGCGCCGGTGCAAGATAGGGACTATCTGTTTCCAGCAATATTTTCTCTATGGGGATATACTCCACAGCCTCTTTTAGCTTCTTTGCATTCTGAAAGGTTACCACACCACCGATGCCAAAGGAAAAGTCCATGTTTAAAAATTCTCTTGCGGATTCTTTGGTATAAGAAAAACAATGAATAACACCGCCAATTTCTTCTGCCTTAGCTTCTTTCAACATATCCAGAGTATCTTTTGCCGCATCCCTGGAATGAACAACGATTGGCAGATTCACCTCTCTTGCCATCTGCATCTGTTTGCGGAACCATTTTTTCTGAACTTTCCGATCCGGCTCGTCCCAATAATAATCCAGACCAATCTCACCTACCGCAACTACTTTCGGAAGCTTACACTGATCCTTAAGCCAGTTATAATTCTCTTCATTTAATTCATCGGTACCAGAGGGATGAACCCCCACAGCCCCGTAAATAAAAGGATATTTATCCATTAGGGCAATTGTATTCTTCGTTGTTTGTATACTGGCACCTATATTTACTACATATTCAACACCATTTGAATGTAAACTTCCAAGCAGTGCTTCCCTGTCCTCATCAAAAGCATCATCATCATAATGAGCATGACTCTCAAATATCATTTTTATTGACCTCTAATTCGTTATTATTTGTAATTTTGCTGAAATTTATCGCATTTATTCGGCATCTTAACCGATTCCCGTTTTCTTTGAAAAAAATACTTGCAAACTAAAAGACATTATACTATAATAACACTTGCGTTGTAAATGCTATGTGCTATAAACACTTTGTGCTGCTAGCTCAGTTGGTAGAGCACCTGACTCTTAATCAGGTTGTCCAGGGTTCGAGACCCTGG
>CAYXCV010000152.1:0-5296 GCA_964463365.1 uncultured Kineothrix sp. | reverse complement strand
TATTATGAAAGTTACAGAATATTTATTCTTTTATATTGTATGTAAATATTTACATTTCTGTCGAAATACCGTAGAATATGCTTATAACATTAAATGTATACATATTGCAAGAGAAAGAGGTAATTATATATGATTTACATATTCAGTATTATCGTTATTGCTTTATTAGCTCTTATTATTTTCCTTTGTTATCATCTATATGTCAAAAGCTCGAACTATAAATATAGAGTGAACCAAGTTGAAGATTTGAAGCAAACCTATGGCGAAAAAATCCAAGAGTTAAAAGGGGAAATTGACGGACTGAATGAAACAGCTTATACCCACACAGTTACTAAGATTGGTAATATTGATTTCTTTATTGACCGCTGTTCCTCGCTTTTTGATAAATACCCGCATTCAAGCTTTACTATGGTAGGTTTCAGTATTTCTAATATGAGTAAAATCAATCAGTTCTATGGACCCGGAGAAGGCGATAAGGTTATGATTTATACCGCCGATGTGCTAAAGAATACCATAACAGGCAGCGGTACTTATGCCCATGTTAATTCCAACTTATTTGGAATACTCTTAAGAGATCCCAGAGAAAATGCCATCCATAAATTAGTACAAACAATTTCAGACAGATTAGAAAAATACTCAGATACTTTTGCGGTTGAAGCTATCTTTGGTATTTATGTGATTGATCGTGATAAAACAGACGATTCTTTAATGGATATTATGAACTGCACTCTTCTTGCACAAAAAGCAATTAAAGACCCTAAGGTAAGTAATTATGAATATTTTACAGAGGCTCTAAACCGTACCTATAATGAAAATAAGAAAATGAGTGCTAAGATGGAAGAAGCTTTGGAGAAGCATAATTTCATGGTATATCTACAACCAATCATTGATTTGCATAGCTATCAGATTGTATCTGCGGAAGCACTGGTGCGTTGGGATTTCCCCGGAAAAGGAATCCTGTCTCCCTATGCTTTCCTGCCTCTCTTTGAGAACACCTCACTGATTCAAAAGTTGGATTATTATATGTGGGAAGAATGTTGTAAGATTATTCAGCGCTGGGTGGCTAACAAGATTACTCCCATCCCTATTGCAATGAATATATCCCCTATCCATTTGCAAAGCACTGCTTTTATTGACAAGCTGGAGCAACTGCTTAAGGCTTATTTGGTACCAAAAAATCTGCTGATATTGGAATTACCTGAACGAGGTGTTGCCAATGCTTCCCAGGAGGTTGCTGAAATCATAACCCTTCTTCATGAAAAAGGCTTCTCTCTCTGCATTGATAACTTTGGAAGTGTCCACTCACCGCTTAACTTATTAAAGGATTATCCCATTGAGAGGATCAAGCTGGATCGTGTGTTCTTAAGAAAGAACTCTTCCTCAGAAAAGGGATTGACTATCCTGCGTTATCTGGTTGCTATGGCCAAAGAACTGGATCTTACTGTTATTACAGAGGGTGTTGAGTCTCTGGAACAGGCTAATTACTTAGCTGATATCGGCTGTGATATTGCGCAGGGATATTTCTTTGCAAAACCGCTTATTGTACGCCATTTTGACCAGCTTAATAAATCTATGCTGCATGCTTTGTATCGTCCGTCTGAGTACTATCCAACCTTTAATGATTTCTCTAAGGATGTGGATATTTTGACGCAGATGATGCAGAGGGTGGGTTGATAACTTACATACATTGAAGGCGCTGCCCTGGTGGCCGCGCCTTCTTCATGTCTTCATGACTAAACTATGGTTTAATAGTCTAAGTCTGTTTTTAATTTTGCTACGGTAAATACTAGGAAATCACTAAGTGAAGTATTTACTTCTTGATCGATGTCATTGGGTTCTGTATCTGATACCATTACTGATGCCTGAATCTTATAGTTGGATAAATCCATCTTATTTGCATCTAGTACTGTTAAACCTAGCTTTCTTATTATAACCCCTTTTAGCTCATTGTTGGTACCATCTTCTATCTCACTTAAATCAAATTTATATGTGATGAACCTCGAATTAATCTCGTTATCTGTTGATGATGCTCCTTTCTGAAGAACCTCTCCTAGCGGTGAATTAACTTCAAAGTATAGCTGATCACCTGTATACGGAATATATTCTGGTGTACCATTACGATTTGTTTTCTCTAATAACCGGTAGGTTACTGTATAGTATTTTGAAGCAATTTCTTTATTCGCTTCTATTCCCCTACCAAGTACACCATTAAAATCCATCTTAAAATCAAAATCAATCGTATGAGGCATTTCAGTTTGATTCTCAAACGTGTTGATTCCTAACTGGAGTAAATCCTCAGCTTCTAACGCGCAGGCTATGTCGGTTCTTCTAGCTCCTGCCACATTATCTGTATATACATCGATGATTTCACCACCCATTGGATAATCCGGCTCCTCAACTCTCAGTAATTCTAAATGCACTGTATAATTTTCATTTGTATAGTTACTCAAATCTGCACTTAAAAAATTTAAAATTACTTTATGTTTTACGGCAATAACTCCATTTGTTGTGCCGTTCACAAGCTTATCCTCTGCTATCAAATCTTTTAAGTCATCCAGTGGGAACATAACGCTTCCATCTTTATAAAAATAAACTGCGCTTTTATCGATACATGCTCCTAATGCATCTTCAAGAACCGTTACTTCACCCAAAGGCTCCAAACGTTCCGCACCACCAATAGTAACATTTGTATTATTAGGCAAATTAATTCGGTTATTGCTTCCATCAGTCAGATAAATTCCAAGCTCTAAATATTTTCCATGGTTTGCACTGTCAATGGTTGATGTCAAATTTGTCAGAACACGTTCCCAATAAGCATTATCACCTTTCACCTCAAAAGTTCCTTCAATAACTACCTCGCTGCCAGCGTCAATTTTTCCGACAATCTTTGCCTCCTTGTCCCTGTCCTTAGGTTTTTCCTCAGGATTCTTATACAATCTGATTGTTAATCCCGGCTGTCTTGTTACTTTAAGTTCTGTATGCTCTGTCAATGTAGAACGTTTCTCTGTGTTCAGTGTTAAAATTGGAGTAACAGAATAATTCCTTATATCTCTTGTATTTTCCAATTTATTTTTTTCTACCATAGAAGGGTCAACTACTATAAGAAATCTTTCTACCGCAACATCTTGATATGTAAATGTTTTATTGTCATGTCCTCCGGTACCATCGGTATCTTTTGTTTCAAATAAATCACTGTCACCAGTATGAATTTCCATACCATTATTTTTATGGATTTGTTTATTGATATAAGGGGCACCGCTTGCATCTTTAAAATCTGTATATCTTATAGCAGCTGGGTCAGCATTACCCTCATCTCCCCTTACTGTGTAAAAATATACTTTATCCGAATCACAAACATCAATAAGAGTCAAACGTGTACCCGGTAAGAAGGTATCCCACTCAATGACAGGTTTATCATCTTCATCATTGGTTCGATTATAAATACCAATTGTTTTTTCAATGGTAATAGGATTTGTATCTGTACTGTATTTATACCTTGCATTTCCATAAATATACTCTGTATACAAAGTATAGATACTATTATTCGCCAAAAGTGCGTCAACACTAATCCCCTTATCCTTAGCATGCTCTACATTGTAAACATTACCTTCAATAATTTTAAAGTGAGTATCAATCGTTAATCTTTCAATTACAAATACAGGAATATGTAAGGTGACTTTTCTGTCTGTTACCGTACTTCCTCCTATTGAAGTATAATTTTTTCCATAAGTAATGGACAGTAATGAAAATGTTTCTTCTTCTCCTTCCACAGCAGTGTCATAGTTTCTGTATACTATTTCAATCAGGTCATTATTCTTATCTACGCCTAGACTGGCATTTCCTGTGGCAGGTTGAATTGTGCCATTTTTCACTTCCATTCGTTGTACAGTTATATCGGTAATATTGTATAAACCTTTATCATAAATAGGTTCTCTATTTGTTCCTCCGCTGTTTTGAACACCTCCAGCATTTGTTAACGCTGCAATAACACTTGTCATCATTTGGTCCACTGTTCCATATTGGGTATCCAATACAATCATCGGCAATTGTTGTGCCTGAGCACCTGTACCTACTTTAATCGGCGAGAGATAATTTCCCTCACTGTCACAGTATACCTGTTCAAGCATCTTGCCTACGGAATTATCTCCGTCATCCTTGATGTTTAACCTGTAAGCATTAAGCAACTCTTCTGTGGTTGATTGATTCTTGTAATCTGAAAGAATCTTGTCTGCATTTACCTGTGTAAAAAGCATATCCTTATTAGTTCCCCATGCTTCTGCTGCCGTATTAGTCACTGAGGAGGTATCAGGTTCCTGATATATTACATGCACATTCTTACGATATGCATATGGGTAATCCAGTATTCTATCTCCGGAAGTCCCTGCACTTTGAGCACCCACATCAATCACCGGTCTTGCAGCATTACCATATGTATCAGTATACGTAATGGTAGGTTTTAATAAATAGATGTGAGATGATACCGCATTATATCCTCCTAATAAATTACCAAACTGCCGCGAATAATCTGTTATTGTTTCTTCCGTTAATCCAACCGGCATTTGATTACTATCAATGATTAAATTATTTCCTGATGTCTTTAAGAGCTTAGGACTCTTAATCTCATCCATAAACTCAAGGATTTCGTTCCTTGTCACTGAAGTTGCTAAAAGATCAACAATCTTCTTTGTTAGTGACGAATCTCTTTCATCATAATAACCTATGGCATTATCTGTTAATCTAGTATCATAACTATAGAATGTATAGTTTTCATTATTACCCAGGGAGAGGTAGCCATATAAGCCGCCCGCGTATCCATATGTTGTTGCGTATTTATTCGCTGCAACAATATGATTATTCTTCATTTCAACATTTGATATATTAGCATTATTTCCGTTATAATTTTTCCTGCCTCCAAATCCTCCGGCTGTGCTATTATGTCCTGAACTATTACCAATTGCTGTTATATGATTGTTATTTATAATTAAATTATTAAAATCTAATTGTGCGTTACTACTCGTATCAAATCCAATGGCACCACCAGACATAATACCTAATAATTTATTTTCATTTATTGTAACAGAGGTACCAATCGCTCCCATATTTGCAGATGACAAATATCCACAAATTCCACCAGTATAATATCCATATATTTTATTTTCATTTATTAATATATTTCCATCTAATTTGGTAGTATTGGTAGTACTGATAGTATTAGAAGTTAAGTAGCCAAATATACCACCACTCAAACTTAACGTAGAAGATAATGACCCATTTGTTCCAATTTCACAGCCCTTGA
>CAYXCV010000151.1:0-5412 GCA_964463365.1 uncultured Kineothrix sp. | reverse complement strand
TACTTTGTAAGCCCGTTTTTCAAAGCATTACAATGAGTCCGCAGCTGCGGTCTCATTTTCATAGAAAAGAGGGCATTCCAAAGTATTTAGTGCGAAACGCCATCCGGAAACAAGGTTCTTAAAAACCTATATAAATCTTTATTTTTCTGCCTGATATATTTGGTAATTGTTATTCTTAAAAACTTGAATATAGGAATGCTCTGCTATATAATCTAGTATTAAATCTGATTTTTCTCCGGCGATAATACCTTGACCGGTATCGTTGTGAAGAATCACCGTCGGCTCTGTTTCCAGCTCCTCCAGCGCTTGATCCAGCGCCATGTAGGTGTTGCTTGGTATTTCCGGCCATGTTGTAAAAATGGCTGACGGTACATCCAAAATATAGCTGAGTCCGGGGGCATCTCCCCATATCAAAATTGGTTCATCTCCCATATTATGTTCATTCCAGAATGCAATCAATTCTGACAAACTTTCTGCATTCTCCCGATTGGTGTACATCCTACCCAATATTTTGCTGTTTTCCACTTGTGTATCCCGCTTCTCTCCGTAAATTCCATCACGGAAAACATAAGTACAGCCAAAGCCGACACCCTGCACCAGAGTCATAAGAATAATAACCACCACAAATGCATGCCAAGGGAAATAAAGTATCTCTTTTCTTGTCTTTAACCATATTCGATAACATGTCCACAAGGTAAAGGGGGCTGCCAAAAATAAATTGTTCATATTCTGATACGTATAATTGTTGCTTCCCAAGGGTGTAATGAGTATCACAAGAAGCACCAGCATTCCAAGGATACGCTCCCTTTTATCCCAGGTTAAAAACCCGGCGATCGTACAAACACAACAAAGGATAGAAAGAATTAAAAATAACATCATCCATTGAAAAACACTTCCTTCGTTATAATAGCGCAGAGAAAACATTCCCTGTCCGAAATAAAAACGCAGCAGTATCAGTATACCGATGCCATACAGCACCTTCTTTATTGTTTGGTGTCTTTCTTTTTTTATATAAAACATTATCATGCCGGCAACTGCACACGGAATCATATATATCATCCATTTCATCCCCGCCGCATATGCACTTCCAATATCTGAAAACATTCCGAAAAGAGTATAATCAGATGCCTCTTCCGTCATTCCAAATAACCCGCCAACCATCTTTCCAAAAGCACTGGTTCCATATTTCGCCATGATAATAATTAGTATACTGCCAAATCCCACTAAGTAACCTAATAGACATAGTCCTGTCCTTCTTACCACCAAAGCTATCTTATCCTTATAAATCCAGCCGGCAAACCATACCACTAATATAAGCGCCGCCTCTGCCAGATTGGAAAAGCGTACCATCACATTAAGACCAAGGCATACTCCGGCCAATATGTAATATCTTTTCTTATCACGAATCATAGCCTGATATAAGAATAGGCATCCGGACAAAAACAGTAAATATGTAAGATAGTTATACAATGTGGTTGTGGGACACCAGCATAAACTCAGTGCAATGATTTCACCAAGAAAAACCACCCACGCACTCATAAAACGCTTTATCCCATAATAACCTACCAGAGCAATGCCGCTTAACAGAAGACCTGTATAAAGATTCATCCCAAGAAGCGTATCACCAAGAGGCAGCTTCATAAAAAAGGCTCCCGTTACATTGGATAAATAAGTTGCCAGTACCCATGTAATATCCATCTGATCCATAAAACGATAATAGCCCATAGAATAGGTGGTGTCTGTAATATCAATTCCCTGATTGATAAGGAGCAATGGATATATGAGAAGAATAATCGGAAATACTACTTTCTCAGCTATCCGTATATGTCTATCTAATTGTTTCCTTAAAACTACAAACTTGTTCATTGATTTCTCTCCATCAAAGCCTCATCCATTTTATTTATCCACAAAGCCAGCTTTGTCTTCCCTAAATATTTACCGGCAAAGTCAAAGATAATCTTACGTATTCCATCAATCAATAAGCCTGCCATATATACTAATATCACAGAAGCCAATAAATGAATGAGAAAGCCCGGCACGCCTCTCTCCGGAATTCTTCCCATCATATCATGGGTCCAATCTGTCCACTCATACCTAATATCAATATGCTCGTGAAATAAATATACGCCAAAGGTAAGAGGAGCTATTTTGCATATCATATCTGACATTCTGCCCGCCGGTATCCTTATGCTTCCAAAGGCATAAAAAAGTGCCACTGCTCCCAATAAACAGAAGATAAAATTGTAATGAAAGGGAACGGTAAAATAGTATGCAAGTATTCCTGTCTTAGCATTTAAATAATAAGAAATGCATACAATTCCAAATATAAGAGCCGCACAGCCTATATAAGTCATCCATGCATTTTTTTTCTTTTTAAAGAATGGGATTCCATAAAGTCTGATATATGCTGCCACCAAATATACACATAAAAACCAACCAAAATCATAGCCGAATCGATCGGTCACGAACTGAAAAGGAACGAAACTCTTGATTCCACTGAACAAAAGAAGCAACCCTGTTATCGTAATGGTAAGCTGTCTCTTGCTCATATTTCTTACCGCAATATTCAAAATAGGTGTAAACAAATATAAAAGCACATAGGAGGTCGCAAACCAATAATGCTCTGTTCCGATAGGGAAAACATATTGAAGCAACCGGTATATCCCTTCTGAATCATTGCCTTGAAATACATTGGTTCCCATCAATATGAGCGGGATCACAGCAGAATAAAATAGTATCTGACAAATCAGTACAAGTATCCGTTTCACCTTAAATCCAGATTCCACCAGAAAATAACCACTGATAAGCACATAAACATTAACTGCAACAATACAAAAGGCCTCAAGTAACGTACCGATCAGCCGTTTTGCATCCGCACTTTCTCCCAATACAAGCAATGCTCCTGTGTGATTTAAAAAATGCATCGTCACTACCATAAGCATAGCTACAATTCTCAATAATTCAAAATTTGCCTCACGTCTTTTTTTTGACATACCGGATTCCCCTAAGCTTGTTTTTTCTTAAATACCCAAAGCTTACTAAATACATAATTAGAAATAATTACAATTACATTACAAATAAATTTAGCTATAAGGTTATCTACGCCGGCCAGATCTACCATCACATACATAATAATCAGCTCCAAAATACCTGTGATAACTCTTGCACCGACAAAAGATAGAAACTCTTTCCATACTTCGTTTTTATTCTTAACCTTGCTTTTAAATACAAAGGTACGGTTTGTCCAATAGGCAAATAATACAGCAACCACCCAAGCAAAAGCAGTAGCAATCAGAACAAGAAGCACCTTAGAATTATCTGCACCAAGTACTTTTGCCCCTACCGCATAAGCTATCATATTTACCAGAAAGGCTAAAACCCCAAAAAATAGATAATTGATTGCTTCCTCATATTTTTTATACATTTTTATAATAAATTCTATCATTGTCTTTCTCCGTTTCCTGTCTAACGTTCTCTGCTAACCTGTCCATCCTCTACACGATAAACAATGTCACATTTTTCTATAGTCTGTAATCTATGAGCGATAATAATTAAGGTCTTTCTGCCATGGAGACGATTAATAGAATCCATAATCGCAGCTTCCGTATCATTGTCCAGTGCAGAGGTGGCTTCATCCAGCACAAGCACTTCCGGATCCTCGAAGAGTGCACGAGCAATACCAATACGCTGTCTTTGTCCCCCTGATAAACGTATGCCCCGCTCACCGATTCCCGTATCCAATCCTTCCGGAAGTCCTTTGACAAATTCATCCAACTGAGCTTCCTTTAAAGCCTGCCACACCTTTGCATCATCAATATCATGATCAGCATAACCAAAAGCAACGTTCTTTCGTATGGTGGAATCTATCATAAAAATACTCTGCGGAATGTAACCGATGTTCTTCAGCCAAGATTCATAATGCTCCCTTACTTCCACCCCGTCAGCCAGTATCCCGCCGGACTGCAGTTTCAAAAGACCAAGCATAATATCTACTACTGTAGTTTTCCCTGCTCCTGAGGTTCCCACAATTCCCACAGACTTTCCTACCGGAATTTGCATGGTAGCCCGATCAAAAATAAGCACCTCTGAATTGGGGTATTTATACGTGATATCTTTTATTAAGATTTCTTTCTTTACGGGAAGCTTTTCTACTTCCTTCTTTTTCAGATAAACCATTTCATCATAGTTGATGTTGTCATCACTTATTTCTTCCTGCAGATTATCAGTCACTCCCATAAAAAATGGCTCAAAATAAGATATGGAGGTGAGATAATTATTGATACGATTGGCGCTGGGGATTAAACGTGTGGCCGCCACCACAAGAGTCATCATCTGCGGCATAATATCCGTCACAGCCGTTCCCCCCGCTATTCTTATAATCACATAAAGTACCATTCCTGCAATGGCTACCGTCTCTATTAAAAGTCTTGGGGTGGCATTGTATAGATTATATTTCTCTACTGCGTTCACATAGCCCTTACCACAAGCAGAATATTCATTGATAAAATAATTCTCTTTATTTGCTACTTTAATCTCCTTGATGCCCATAACGGATTGTTCAATCCATTTATACAATCCACTGTAATACTCTTGATTATCTTCTCCTGCCTTACGCATAATTGGCTGTAACACACCTTTGATAACAAGAAGCACCACAATTAAAAGTATGGCGATAGTTGCTGTCATTATAATATCAGAGACTAAGCAGACCGCAAGCAGACAGACAAACACAATGATTTCACTAAAAAGCTGCAGCAAGCTCAAAATAAGTCCATACATATTATTGACATCAGAAGTTATACTCCTTTGAATAATTGAGGTGTCTGCATTTAAGTAATATTCGTATGGCCGCTTCATAAAATTAATCATCATTCTTCTGGATGTGGAAAATTGATTGCGGTATACAAAATTAAGCTGTGACTTATTTTGAAAAAATAGATATGCATTTTTAACTGCAAATACTACAATCAAAGCCGCCATTACTACGATTGTAAACTGGGTCGTACTCTGCATATTAAGAATATCGTATGCAAAGGACAAAGCCGCATTCTCTTTGATTGCCATGGGATCCGTTATCACTAAGGCTACCGGGTAAATCATACCGACTCCCAGTGTTTCCAGCACGGCTCCTACTAGCATAATAACAATTAATCCTGCCATTATTTTTTTCTGCTTTTTATCTAATAATACATTAAGTTTTTTTAGTATTTTTGCCATTTGGTTTCTTACCTTATCTCATTCATTTCATTCTAATCGGAACAGCAAATCATTAAATTTGCTGCCAGCAAAGCATTAAATTTTCTGCCAAAATATCATTATATTCTATCACACTTTATATTACCAATGCAAATTATCATAATCCTTGGTTGCTCATTCAACTCTATTCAATTTCTGCTTCATTCCCTTCATGGA
>CAYXCV010000150.1:0-5419 GCA_964463365.1 uncultured Kineothrix sp. | reverse complement strand
AGTTGTATCAGGTTCAACGTCCGTTACTGCGGTAAGTGTAGTCGGTGCAGACTATGACTATCAGGAGCCTGCTTCACAGAAAACAGAGCTATGTAAAATATCTCCGGATGGTAAGATTCTGTCTACAATAGATATCAGTAAAAATATGGAAGATTTGGATAACCCATATGTACAATATATGGCTCTTGATAATAACGGTAATATTTATTTGAGTTGTGATCAATCGATTCTTGTATTTAATAAGGACGGTGCAGAGCTTTGTAAAATAGATACAGATAAATGGATAAACTCTATGTTTTCATCAAAAGACGGAACTGTACTTATATCAGCTTATGGAGAACAAAGTTTAGAAGTGCATTCCATTGACTTGGAGACGAAGAGTTTGAAAGTGACTGATCAAAATATGATAACTTCTCCATATGGCAATTATATTTTTGCGCAGGGAACAGATACAGATCTCTTATTCAGTGTTAATAGCATGTTATATTCATATAATTTTGGTGACCAGGCACCGACGGAAATTCTTAATTGGATTGACTGTGATATCAATAGTGATGAGCTGCTTTATTTCAAGCCACTTTCGGATGGCAGAGTATTAGCAATTAATTCTTATTGGGAAAATGATACAAATACAATTGAGATTATCTACCTTACAAAGAAAAAGGGCTCTGAGGTACCGGAAAAAACAATTCTCACCTATGCAACCATGACATTAGACTATGACATGAGAAAACAGCTTATCGAGTTTAATAAAACTAATCAGGAATATAGAATTGAAGTACAAGAGTTTATTAATACATCGGATGATTATGAAACCGGGCGGGCACAGTTCAATGCTGCTATAGCGAGCGGCAATGATATGGACATTATAGATATTTCTTATGGAGCTATGCAGCAGTACATAGAAATGGGAATTTTAGAAGACTTATATCCTTTTATAGACAAGGATTCGGAAATTAAACGTGAAGATTATTTGGAAAATATATTAAATACTTATGCCGTAGATGGAAAACTATATGCAATCACCCCGACATTCTATATTAATACTGTGGCGGCTAAAGTTTCTGACGTAGGCGATAGAAATAGTATAACGTTAGATGAACTTATGCAAATCGTACAGGATAAGCCTGATGATGTTGATTTATATGAATATTCCAGCAAAAGCAATATTTTAATGATGAATATTATGATGAACATGGATTCCTATGTGGACTGGTCAACAGGTGAGTGTAAGTTCAATGGAGAAGATTTTATAAAGGTACTTGAATATGCTAACACATTCCCAATGGACTTTGATTTTAATCAGGATAGACCAAGTACTGCTTCAAGATTACAAGACAATTCACTTATGATGTACGATACTAGTTTAAGCTCTGTACAAGATTATCAAATGATGGAAATTATCTTTGGGGAGCCAATAACCTTAATAGGATATCCCACAAATAAAGAGAATGGTTCTTTTATTTCTAATATAGGAAGCTTACCTAGTATGAGTGCTAAATCTAAAAATAAAGATGGAGTTTGGCAGTTTATTCGTATGAGTATTACAAAGGAAGCACAGGAAGGTAAAGACGGTAGGCAGTGGGGATTTCCTATTATGATATCTGCATTAGAGGAAAGATTCATAGAGGATATGAAGGAAGAATATTATGAGATGCCCGATGGAACCAAAGAAAAAAGACCCAAAACTACAATGGGAGGAAATTTTGGAGATAATATAGAAATTTATGCCGCTACGGAAGAACAAGTAGCTGTGGTAAGGGATTTTATAGGAAGTGTTAACAACATTTTTTATTATGATGAAGATATTAATAATATAATAATGGAGGAAACAGCAGCATATTTTGAGGGACAGAAAAATCCTAAGGAAGTTGCGGATATCATACAAAATAGGGTTCAGATTTATGTAAGTGAAAACAGGTAGCGAGGAGGATTAATATGAAGCTAGGGAGAAAAATAGGAGTTATTTATGCAGCCGTAATCATAGTGCTGATAACAATGTCAGGATGCGGCAAGGACAAGCAGGAAACAGATTCAGCCTCTGCAGATGAATATATTTATGTTGCAGAATATCAGAATATTAGTGATGAGGGTAGTTACATCCAGAATTTCATTTTTGGAAAAGATGATTTTATGTATTATAGAGAAGTCGATGAAAAGGGTAGTAATAAATTACTATCTCTAAAAGCAGGAGATGAATCACCGGTAGAAATTCCCCTGGATATAGAACAGGATGTCCAATTAACAGGTATAGCATCGGATGAAGAAGGGAATTTACATATTGCGTTAATTAAATATAAAGCACCGGAAATGCTTGAAATTGATAATGCTGTAATAAATAAAATATCTACTGACGGAAAGATAACAGATTCTATTGATGTTACAGGTGCTATTTCGAAGATGACGGAATTATACATTAACAATATTGTAATAGACGAAAGTGGAAATTATTATGTTAGCAGCGGAAGTGAAGTATATGTATTAAAGCCTACAGGTGAAATGATATTTCAAGTAACCCCTGAAACATATATAAGTAATATGTTTTTATCAAAAGATGGAAAGGTGATTGTTGGTTATTATGGAAACGTAGGTTGGAAATTAGAAGAAGTGAATATAGCACAAAAAGCATTAGTGAATATAGATTATAGTATACCTTTTGATTATGGGACATATCAGGGCGGAGTCGATACGGATTTAATCTATACACAAGAAGCAAAGTTATATACTTGTGATTTTACGGATGAAAAACCAACTGAGATTTTAAATTGGATTGATAGTGATATTTCAAGTGATTATTTGCAAAACTTTAGAATTTTAGAAGATGGAAGAATCATTGCATTTTCAACAGATTACAATACCGGTTCATCAGAATTGGCAATTCTTACAAAAAAGAATCGTTCAGAGGTACCGGAAAAAAAGGTTTTAACATATGGAACAATGTATCTTGCTTATAATATAAACAGAGATATAGTCGCTTTTAATAAACAGAGTGATGAATATCGTATTGAAGTAAAGCAATATGGAGATGATAATACAGATTATCAAACTAAAAGAGATTTATTTGCTGCGGATATATCAAGTGGTAAAGGACCTGATATTATAGATATGTCTTATTCCCCTATTGCATTGGAGGAATTTGATAAGCTTGGAGTTCTTGAAGATTTAAATCCATATTTGGATAAAGATAAAGAAGTAAAAAGAGAAGATATGGTTGCAAATGCTTTGGGAGCTTATGAACTAAATGGAAAGCTTTATTCTATCACGCCCAACTTTGGAGTTATGACGCTGCTAGGTAAAGTATCCGATGTTGGGAATGATAGGTCATGGACACTGGATGATATGATTGCATTAGTAGATGCCCAACCGGAAAATAAGGAGATAATTGCTTATTACACAAAAGCAACGGCACTACGCAGACTTTGTACCATGAATGAAGACAAGTTTATCAATCAGGAAACCGGTGAGTGTAATTTTCTAAATGATGAATTCTATAAGATACTTGAATTTGCAAAACGTTTTCCGACGGATAGGGAATATGATCCGAATGAACCAAGTGAATTTCAAAAAATAAAAAATGATGAACTTTTATTATCTGAAACAGTATTTACTTCTGCTCAGCAATATCAACTTTATGAGGCAATGTTTGGTGGAGAAGTTAATCCTATTGGATTTCCAACAACAGGAGGTAGTGGTTCATCTATTATGGCCAATGGAACAACAGCTGCTATGAATGCCAATGGCGAGAATAAAGATGGTGTATGGGAGTTCCTCCGTTTCAATCTATTGCCGGAAAGACAAGAAAATATACAATCTGCCAATAGTGGTTTTCCAATTATAAAATCAGCTCTGGAAAAAAAGTTTGAAGACGATATGAAGACAGAGTATTATGAGGATGTTGATGGAACCCAAAAAGAACAACCCAAAGGTACTTGGTCAACGGGAGATTTTCAAGTAGACGTATATGCGGTGACCCAAGAGCAGGTTGATGCAGTAAGAAACATAATAGATAATGCCTGCTATGAAAGATCATTTGATTCGGAAGTGTTCGGTATTGCGGAAGAAGAGGCTGCTGCATATTTTGACGGTCAAAAGACGGCACAGGAAGTGGCGGAAATCATTCAAAGCAGAGCACAGATTTATGTGAATGAAAATAGATAGAGGTAGCAATAGGGTGATGAAGGGATTAAAACTTGCAATAAATAAAGGTATAAAAAAGGACAAAGTTGACAAAAACAGCCTCATGAAAAAAGGTGTAAGGGGGAAAAGGATATCTCTCCTTTTCCTCTCGCTAAGCATCATCGGAGTGTTGGTTTTTTTTGTAATACCTTTTTTAGTAGTAATTTTTTATTCAGTCGTTGATAATCCCATTAGTCACAATTTTGTTTTATTTGATAATTATGTGAATACATTTCAGAATGGAGCTTTTCAGCAGGCGGCGATAAATACCATTAAATTTTCAGCGATAGCTGTTCCGCTGGCAGTGATTCTGGCTTTGATTTTAGCCATGTTACTTGATAGCAAGATCCCATTTAGAAGTCAGTTCAGAACCTTTTTCTTAACACCTATGATGGTTCCTATTGCTTCCATTGTTTTAATATGGCAAGTGCTGTTTCACTATAATGGTATGGTGAATGATATTATAGGTGTATTTGGTGCGGGTAAAATTGACTGGTTGAAATCTGATTATGCACAAGTGGTAATCATTATACTATTCTTATGGAAAAATTTAGGATATAATATGATATTATTTATGGCAGCATTAAGCAGTATACCGCAGGATATTTTAGAAGTAGCGGTTTTAGAGAGCGCGAAACCAAGACAAATTTTCTTTTATATAAAGCTAAGGTATTTGTCATCTACCTTGTTGTTTGTAACCATTATGTCACTCATTAATTCCTTTAAAGTGTTTAGAGAGATATATTTATTGACGGGTAATTATCCATATCCTACAATATATATGATGCAGCATTTCATGAATAATACGTTCGGAAAATTGGATTATCAAAAATTATCATCTGCGGCAATTATGATGTCTATCGTTATTGTGATATTAATTGGCATTCTATTCCTTACAGAAAATTATTTTGGAAAGGATGTGGAAGGCTAATGAGTGGAAAGCTTAAATTAAGAAAGTCAAAGAATCCCTTTAACTATAGTATGATATTAAAAAGAGCAAAGAGGAAGAAAAGAAAGACTTTTTTTAAGAGAGGAATAGCTACTATTGTGGCAGCCTTTTTTGCTATTCTTTTTCTGTTGCCGATTATACTTACAATTTCCAATTCATTTATGTCCGCTTCCGAGATAACATCGAACTATGGACAAGTATTTGCCACATCAGATACAGGGGGAAAAGCCTATATATCAGAAAAGGTGAATTTGAAATTTATTCCGGATATGGTATCTTTTAGCCAATATATTA
>CAYXCV010000149.1:0-5520 GCA_964463365.1 uncultured Kineothrix sp. | reverse complement strand
GCATTCTTTGAACCTTGTATCTTCGTCTCTCCACGTAGAAAATTACCACCATAAATATGAATAGAATCCAATGATTCACCCTCTAATTTAATTTTATAAAATATAACCTATTTTATATATATGGTAATTCTCTTAAATCGTATCTTGTACTTTATAAATCTTTCAGCCTGATACCTTTGGCAACACTGAGAACCAAACCTATTTCTATCAGCAAAAACATAACAGAAGAACCGCCATAACTGATAAAGGGTAAGGATATACCTGTGTTGGGAATGGTATTGGTTACAACAGCGATATTCAGTATCACCTGAATTGCTATATGTCCTAAAACTCCTACCACCAATAGTGCACCAAACAAATCCGCGGCATTATTGGCAATAACCATGAATCGCCAAATCAGCAGTAAAAACATAATAATGATAGCAATAGCACCAAACAGACCTAATTCCTCGCATATGATAGAGAAAATCATATCGTTCTGAGCCTCGGGAAGAAAACCCAGCTTCTGCATACTCTGACCAAGGCCTTTACCAAGGATTCCTCCGGAACCTATGGCGTAGAGAGCTTGTAAGGTCTGGAATCCCGTATCAGTGGCATATGCCTCCGGATTAAGCCATGCTAAGATACGACTGCCTCGAAACCCTAAGCTCTCAGAAGATGCAATATTCGTAATTGCAAATACCAGCAATGCCACTCCTGCTATACCTCCTAATCCGATCAGTATGAATTTCTTATACTCAGGACTTGAGACAAACAGCATAAGAGCTGCTATCCCGAACACAATAATTGCCGAGCTTAAATTATTTGTAAGCCGCCATATCATCAGACTAATCGGTATCGGAACCGCCAGTATGGTGAAAAAACCTTTTGTACTGCGTATTCCCCTTCCCATTCTGCAGACCAGACTTGCCAAAAATAAAATCATTCCCAGCTTGGCTACTTCTGCAGGCTGTAAGGTAAAACCACCAACTCGAATCCATCTTGTTGCACCATTTGCCGTATACTGGATTCCCGGTACTAAAACAAGTAATATCAAAATAACCGATCCTATGTAACCTAGTGTAGCAAATCGTTCCCAGAAGTGATAAGGAATATTAGCTACCACTATCATTGCAATCAATCCAAGGATGGTTGCCCTTATTTGTCTTTTTAAAAAATATGAAGAATCATCAAACTGGATATTGGCTTCATAGGAGCTGGTAGAATAAATCATAACCAAACCAAATCCTAGTAAAAACAGTACAATAAATAATAAGCTGTAGTCGAAAAAGTTCTCTGTTTGTTTCCTATTCCTTCTTCCTACTCTTCTTTCTGCCACTCAATCACTCCTTAAGACTATATACATAGTCTTTAAACATTTTACCACGCATTTCATAATTTGGAAACATTCCCCAGCTTGCGCATGCCGGAGATAGAAGGACCGCATCCCCCGATACTGCTTTATCAGTACAGACGGCAAGTGCTTCTTCAAAGCTTTCTGCCCGGATAATATGATTAATTCCGTGTTTTCTGGCACATGCCTCAATTTTATCTGCGGTCTGTCCTATCAATACGAAACATTTTACTTTTCCATCAAAGGATTCTATCCATTCATCATACTCGCTTTGCTTATCATAGCCCCCACCGATTAAGACGGTTGGCTTTACCATTGCTTTGATGCCCTGAATCGCTGCATCCGGATTGGTTCCTTTGGAGTCATTATAGTAGTCTACTCCTCTTTTGGTTGCTACATATTCAATTCTATGCTCCACTGCCTGAAACCGCTTCACAGTATCAATAATATGTTCAATAGGCACCTGCATGCTTAAGGTAATAGCAATTGCTGCCATTACATTTTCAACATTACATAAGCCCACCAGATTCATATCATGGATATTCATAAGCTTTGTCACTCTATCTTCATCTGCCAGACAAATATATTCTTCTTCCAGATACAATCCCCGTTTAAGCTTTCTCTTAGATGAGAAATAAATCACCTCTGCCGGACACCGATTTCCGAATTCCTTTGTATACTCATCCTCATAATTTAAAACACATATGTTATCCTTAGTCTGGTTCATTGCAATACGTTCTTTGACTCTCACATAGTTATCCATGCTGTGATGTCTATCCAGATGATCCGGCGTAATATTAAGAACCGCGGACACTTCCGGTCTGAAATGATTAGTAGTCTCCAATTGAAAACTGCTGACTTCTGCCACAACCACTGAACAATCTGTCGTTTCAAGAGCGATTTCCGTGTAAGGATTGCCGATATTGCCCACAACATAGACAGACTCATAATAATCTTGCATTATTTGCCCCACCAAAGAAGTGGTGGTCGTCTTGCCATTGGTGCCTGTTATTGCAGCCAATCTGCCTTTTCCACAGGCATAAGCAAGCTCTATTTCTCCCCATATCGGTATTCCCTTTTCTTTGAAATCTGACACAAACTGTATATCTGCCGGTACACCCGGACTCAGAATCACTAACCCGATGTTATTCTTCACTTCTTCCGGCAGACTGCCGATAAAGACTTCTGCATGTACTCCCTTAGGAAGCTTCTGTAATATATCATCTTTCTTAAGCTTTGTATTCTCATCATACAAAATAGGAACCGCACCTATTTGACTAAGTAGTTTCGCTGCTCCGTAACCACTTATTCCGGTTCCTACTACTAATATGTTTTCATTCTGCAAATTCATGAGAATCTCCTCTTTTCTTCACTATATACCAAGGAGTGCTATTAAGCACAGCATAGCGGTCACAATAGAGAACACTGCCACTATCCTTGTTTCTGACCAACCGCATAATTCAAAATGATGATGGATGGGCGCCATTTTAAAGAATCGCTTCCCACCGGTTATTTTGAAATATCCGATCTGTATGATAACAGATGTAACCTCTACCGCATAAACAAGAGCTACAATCGGTATAAAGAGCGGCATCTGCAGCATATAGGCTGTAGCTGCTACAAATCCTCCCAGCGCCAAAGAGCCTGTATCTCCCATAAATACACTGGCAGGGTAAACATTAAACAATAAAAACCCTAACAAAGCACCGACTACCGCACAAGTAATAGGTTCGATACCACTTGCTGTTCCTACGGCCACAACTGTGAAAAACGTGGCAATCATAACAGTAACACTGCTTGCCAATCCATCCAGACCATCTGTAAAGTTGGCACCGTTCACGGTAGCAATCACAATAAAGAATAATAAAGGTATGTTAAATATTCCTAAATCTAAAAATTTCCCGTTAATAAAGGGTATCTTCATCACAAGAGAAACACCTGCATATTGTGACAGATAATAAGCAAAAATACCTGTTACCACAATCTGTCCCAGCATCTTTTGCCAAGGACGAAGTCCCATAGAACGTTTTAACACTACTTTAATATAATCATCCATAAAACCAATTAAGCCGAAACCCAAGGTGGAAAACAGGATGGGCACAATCTTGGGATAATCTTTGACATAAATAATGGAAGTCACAGTAATACTGATCAATATAAGAATTCCACCCATCGTAGGTGTTCCTGACTTTTTAAGATGAGTCTGAGGTCCATCGTCCCTAACCGTCTGCCCTACTTTCAATTTTCTTAAAAAAGGTATGATTACAGGTCCCAGTAACACACTGACTACAAATGAGATTACTACGGACATGATAACTGTTTGATTCATTATTATTTCCTATCCTTTCCTCCGGTCATCCTTTGTCATTATAATCTATTCTATCCAAATAAGGAAGAATATTTTCAAATAGCTGCCTGACAATGGGGGCTGCTATCTGACCACCATAATACATGCCCTGGGGATTATTGATAATAGCAATTGCAAGTATCTGCGGATTATCGGCCGGTGCAAATCCTAAAAAAGAGGAGATATATCTTCCGGTTCCTCTTGGCAGGGTCTGGCTGGTTGCTGTTTTACCGCCGATACGGTAACCCTCCACATAGGCGTTCATACCACCGCCATTTTCCACTACCTGCTCTAACAGATAACGCATTGTTTCAGATGTCTCAGAAGAGACAATATTTTTTGTTACCGGATACTGAAGCGTTTCTATTGTTTTACCCTGTGTATCTACAACTTTTACGCCAAAATGCGGTGTAATCCTGTTTCCTCCATTAATTATGGAAGATGCCGTTGTTGCCAGTTGTATGGGTGTAATCTGAAATGATTGCCCAAAAGACATGGTAGCAAGTTCCACTGCTTTGATATTTTCTTTTTTATGCATAATCGTTCCAGCTTCTCCCGGAAGATCCACACCTGTTTTAGATAAAAGACCAAATTGTCTGAAATAATCGTAGAACCTGTCAACGCCTACTCTAAGTCCCACTGTGACAAAGACAGGATTGCAGGAATGCATTGTTCCCTGCACAAAATCTATTGTTCCATGACCGCCTGCTTTATGACATCTTATCCTTCTGTCTTCTACCATGATATATCCCGGACAGTTAAACCGGTCACTTGTGGTTACGACACCTGACTCAAGTCCTGCCGCTGCTGTAATTATCTTAAATGTAGAGCCGGGCTCATAGGTATCATTGATATTTCCGTTACGCCACATTTGATTCAGTGCATTCTGTTTTTCTTCCTGATTTGCAGGTTCTATACTGCCTTCCGGTAAGGTATAGGGGTCATTGAGATTGAATTCCGGTACATTGACCATTGCCATTATCTCACCATTTTGCGGGTTCATAACTAAAATGGATACACTTTCCGCCTCTTTTGTCTCCATGGCCTGATATGCCAGCTGTGTGGCATAGCTTTGAATATTCACATCCATGCTCACATACAAATCATTTCCATTAATGGGCTCTATCCGTTCTTCCCCGGCTTTGTCTATTTCCACTCCTTTGGCATCGGTCACCGTTAGGATAGTTCCCTCTTTTCCCTTTAAATATTCTTCGTATATTACTTCCAAACCGATGATTCCCTGGTTGTCTCCTCCGGTAAAGCCCAGTACTTTGGAAGCCAGTGAGTCATAGGGATAGTATCTTTTATAATCTTCGTCAACTTTTACCCCTGCCAAATCATATTCTCTGATTTTATCCCCAATCTCTTTATCAACGTTGCTCTTGATTCTCTCGATGGAAGAATATTTCGCTACTCTTTTGGCTACATATTCTTCTGAAAGACCAAGTTCTTTCGCCAGCACCTCAATAATTCTTTCCGGTTCCTGTATTTGATTATGTATCACAGATATGGTACAAACCGTACGATTGTCTGCCAGTACAGTGCCCGTGGCTTCTATAATTCTTCCTCTGGCAGCTTTAATACTTCTTTCACGTTCATGGAGCTCCTTTGCCTGCTCCGTATAATACTCCGAGCAAAAGACCATTAAGTATACTAGTCGAACGGAAAGTAATACAAAAGCGGCTGCACATATAAAGAAAGTTACCACAATCTTTTTTCTTATATAAGTTTTATTCTTTAAAACCATATCATCAATAACCTCATAAAAAGGTGTTACTACAATCTATTATCCTTTTTATGAGGTTATTCTAGTTTTCGAATTCCAATCAAGATTTCTCAC
>CAYXCV010000148.1:0-5521 GCA_964463365.1 uncultured Kineothrix sp. | reverse complement strand
GTCTGTGTGGAATATTGATACTAGAAATCAAACAATGTAAGGGGGACTTAAAAACTAAGGGGGTTTTTCAAATGAAAACAAGAATTAAAGAATTACGTCAGGAAAACAATTTTACACAGAAATTTCTTGCTCATAAAATCGGAGCAACACAAGCAGCTTTAAGTAAAATAGAAAGTGGGACCAGCATTCCGGACGCCCATCTTCTTATTAAACTATCAGACATCTTTGAGGTATCCATAGATTATATTCTTTGTTTATCAGAGCATCGAACGACGAAAGATATATCTTCTCCAGGAACCACACCTAATATGAAAATTTATCAAGCCTGTCATTCCTCTCTAAGCAAATTTAATTCAGATCAATTCCTACACTTACTTAACTTTGTAGACAGCATGTTTGAATTGTAACAACATGCGAAACCGCAGCGAGTAGTGTTTATGAACACATGCTCTCTGCGGTTATTATAGTAATCTATATAGAACTTAGAAACCTTGTAAATGCATCTTGTCCGCTCTCTGTTCTCTTATAGACTCCGGCATCTTCCAATACCTGCATAAATACATCACCGATTTCTTTATGTAGAATATTTAATATTTTTTCTTTAGTATCATAACTTCCGGACTTATATCGTTCTATAAATTCCTCAACCCAGTCCGCATGCTTTACCAGCAGTTCCACCTTGCGGATATTCTCTCTATTCAAAATAGCTTCCGCCAAAGAATCCATTTCTTCCTTTAACCTTGCCGGAAGAACTGCGAGTCCCATTACTTCGATTAATCCTATGTTTTCTTTCTTGATATGGTGCAGATTAGCATGGGGATGATAAACACCAAGAGGATGCTCGTTCGTTGTTATATTATTGCGCAGAACAAGATCCAGCTCAAATTTATTATTACGCTTCCTGGCAATAGGTGTAATGGTATTATGAGGCTCTCCCTCCGTATAGGCATAGATAAATGCCTCTTCATCCGTATACCCACGCCATTTATTCAATATCACATCTGCCAGCTCAATCAATCTGCCGCTATCCTTAGAAGATATTCTTATCACCGACATCGGCCAGTTGACGATTCCTGCTTCTATATCTTCAAAGCCTTTTACCGTAAAGGTTCTTTCTATAGGAGCCTTAGCCATGGGAAACTCATAATGACCTCCCTGAAAATGATCATGACTTAAGATAGAGCCTCCCACAATGGGCAAATCCGCATTGGATCCAACAAAATAATGGGGAAATTGCTTTACAAAATCAAATAGCTTACAGAAGGTATTATGCTCAATCTTCATCGGCACATGCTTAGAGTTAAACACAATGCAATGTTCCTTGTAATAAACATAAGGGGAGTATTGGAATCCCCATTCAGTTTCATTGATGGTAACTGGAATCACCCGATGATTTTGTCTAGCCGGATGATTGACTCTCCCTGCATATCCTTCATTTTCCATGCAAAGCAGACATTTTGGATATCCGCTTTGTTTTGCATTTTTAGCTGCCGCTATTGCTTTGGGATCTTTTTCAGGCTTGGATAGATTGATGGTAATATCCAAGTCACCATATTTCGTGGATGCTATCCACTTTTGATCCTTTTCTATCCGATACCTTCTGATATAATCGGTATCCTGACTGAACTTATAGTAAAACTCTGTGGCTTTTTCCGGGTCTTCTTCATATAATTCTCGGAACTTACCAATCACTTCACTAGGCCTTGGAACAAGCATGCTCATGATTTTTGTATCAAACAAATCTCTGTATACAATGTTATCCTCTTCCATGATTCTCTTTTCATATGCATAATCCATCATCCGGTTCAGAACTTCCGGAAGTTCCCGCACACTCATGGGAGTCTCACCCTCTGCCTCTTGAAGCTCATCTAACTGAAAAAGTTCAAGAAGTTTATTGGTAGTATATATAATGTCCTCTTTTTCAACCAGTCCTGTCATCAGACCATAGGTCACTAATTTTCTAATATCCTGTTGTATCATTTTCCCGCTCCCTTATCCTTTTATCTTATAACACTAAGGGACCATCCCCTATGTCCACGATATAGAAATCAGCAGCATAGCCTATTTTATCTTTATAAGCAGATCCAACAGTTTCAATAAAATGATCAATGGCATCCTTTTTAACAATGCTTACGGTACATCCGCCGAAGCCTGCCCCTGTCATTCTGGAACCCACAACTCCGTCTATCTTCCATGCCTCTTCCGCAAGGGTATCCAGCTCAATGCCTGTCACCTCATAGTCATCTCTTAGTGATACATGAGATTCATTCATAAGCTTTCCGAAAAGCTGTAAATCGTTCTTTTTAAGAGCCGCTACCGCTTGAATTGTCCTTTGATTCTCATAAACCGCATGCTTTGCCCGCTTGGCACAGTTTTCATCCTTAATAGCGCTCTTATACAGCTCAAACTGCTCCTCGTTTAGATCCCCCAAGCTATTGATACCTACCACTGTCTGAAGCTCAGCCAGAGCGGTTTCACATTCGCTCCTTCTTTCATTATACTTAGAGTCCACAAGTCCCCGTCTCTTATTGCTGCAGGAGATGATAATCTTTGCATTATCTAATACAATGGGTGCATATTCAAAAGATAAATCAGAGGTATCTAAGAAAATCGCATGGTCTTTCTTTCCCATGGCAATGGCAAACTGATCCATGATTCCACTGTTTACTCCATTGAATTGATTCTCTGCGTACTGACCGATTAAGGCCAAATCCTGATTCGTCACATCAAATCCATAAAAATCTCTTAATATAAATCCGGTTAGCACCTCCAAGGAGGCAGAGGATGAAAGACCGGAAGCATTAGGTATATTACCATTTAGCAATAAATCCATTCCAAAGGGTACATGGTATCCTTTTTCTCCAAAAGCCCATATAATGCCTTTGGGGTAGTTGGTCCAATCCGCTTCTTCTTCCGGTTTTATATTTTCAATGGTGGATTCTATCATTCCAAGATGTTCAAAGTTCATGGAGTAAAAACGCAGCTTATGATCTTCTCTTTTTCTAGCCACTGCATAGGTTCCCATTGTCAGTGCACAAGGAAAGACATGTCCCCCATTACAATCCGTATGCTCTCCAATCATGTTCACCCGCCCCGGTGCAAAATAAGCTTTTGCCTGATTGGCATCTCCGAATACTTCTTCAAATTTATCCATTATTATTTCTTTCATAGTTTTACCCATAACCCATTCCTTTCCACTACTTATACTTAATGTCCTATACTTAGAATTATAAAGGACTATACTATAAATTCCATGATTCTTTGTTACAATTACCTGTCAAAATGTTAATTGTTTATTGTTTTACTTTTTCTATTTGATTGATAAATTCTTCTACTTGCTTCAAATGTTCTTTATTTCTTCTGTATTCTCCTGATAAATTTTCTTTCCGGTAAGCGGATGGAGACATTTCCTTCATCTGTCTAAATGCTTTTGTGAATACAAGAGGGTCCTGATATCCGCATGATAAAGCAATACTTTCTATGGGAAGAGATGTAAGCTGTAAAAGTTCAGTAGCTTTTGTTATCCGGAAGGTCATCAGAAACCGCTGCGGAGACATTCCTATGGAGTTCTGAAAAAGAGTATATAAATAACTCCGGTTAATACAAACATAGTCTGCCACATCGGTTACTTTAATCGGATTGCAATAATTTCTCTGAATAAACTCCACTGCCTTTTGCACGTAAGTATTCGCTCTGTCATTCTCACTTTTTTCCAGAACAGGTACCCCCTCCGCAATCAATGACAGGAAGATACCAAGCTGACCGTTCCTTCGAAGATCATTGGCAATACCAAAGGTATTGTGCTCCATCATATCCCTAACCACCTGATATAACTTATCTGACTGTTCTGACTTAAAGATAGGATGAGCAATGGATAAGCCCATGCCTTGCACATACTCCTGTGCACTGGAACCACTGAATCCAACCCATAAATAGGTCCAGGGTTCCTCGGCATCTGCCTGATAAAAAGCCAGCTCTTCCGGAGTAATCAAAAAGCCGTACCCTGCCTCTAATGGATATTCATTCTCTCCTGTTGAAAAAACACCCTTACCGCTTAGTATAAAATGAATGAGATAGTGGGGCTTCAGAGCCGGTCCAAAACTATGAAGAGGTTCTGTCTTTGAACAGCCGCAGCAATTCACATATAAGCTTCCGCTTTTTTCTCCGACAAATTCTAATTTATACGCTTTCTCCATATTTTGCCTCCTCGCCCTTCTTTCGTAGTACAATTTCAATTGCAAAAGCACCCGTCTTTGACAGCTATTCTGTCCCCCAATCCGGATGCTCTTATTGTTCAATACTTATACCATCTATTTGTTTATAATGTTGCTTCATAAGGTTTATTCTTACCCTTACCAGAAACGAAATCAAACAACTTTTTAATGATTAAATTACATAAAATTGCTACTATAATCGTTAAAACTGCACTGATTGCAAATCTAATGCCAAAACTAAATTTAAAATTATTCACACATCGCATAAATACATACGTATGGGTTAAATAAATGTATAACGAATTTTTCCCCAAAAGTATTATAAATTTATCATAAAACTTCCATTTAGCCGCTATAAAGAATATCAGCGAGGTCCATACTACCGTTGCACCTACTTGCTTCCAAACCAGCCATTCATCAGATCCTTCCAACACTTGACCAAACAACCCATTTTTCACTATAAAATACATGGAGACAGCTAGAATAATAATGGCAAAAATTCCTACTTTATCCACTACTTTCTTTATAGGTTCTTCATATTCACCAATCATTACTCCCATTGCAAAGGTTATATTTGAAACATACCAGAAGTTAAACATTCCTCTATCATATAAAATATTAGAAAGTATATATGTAAATATAAACATTACGATAACTTTTACTTCTTTGCTCCCAACAATCGTATATATTGCAATAAAGCCAATATAAAATATAAAAAGAATAAACATATACCAATAATCATAACCGCTGGCAAACAACCAGAAATCCTGAGCAGAGGTAAAACCACCCGATATCAATTCTATAATTCCGACGATAATAAAATAAGGCAGATATACATTCGTAATTCTCTTTCGGATAAATCGTAAATTCATTGTCTCCTGACCCAGAGACTTTACCATTGCATATCCTGAAAAAAGAAAGAATATATCTACTCCATAGACCCCTAACTTGGTAATGCCAAGTCTGATGATCTCTGCATTTCCTTCTGTTGGTACAAACCAATTCCACCATTCTGCATAATGGGAAGCCACTATCATAATGGCAGCAATTCCTCGAAACCAGTTCGTAGCCTGTTTGCTTAAAAGTTGTTTACTATTATCCATATTTCCTCACTATCCTTTTATTTCCACTTAACCTAATAATTAAATCATATCAAGCCTTGCCGAAATGTTCAAGCTAAGGGAGTTTAAGATTTTCTTAATATTATAACGAAAATAACGATTATAATAAAAATAACGGAAACCAAAAATTCTTGGAATCCGCTATCTTACCATGTTTCAGAAAAAGAGCGCGAGACGGGACTCGAA
>CAYXCV010000147.1:0-5550 GCA_964463365.1 uncultured Kineothrix sp. | reverse complement strand
AATATATCGTTTATTTTAAAAATAATATATCCTTTTACTTTACCTGTATCAATATCTGCATATGCCTTTGCATAATATTGCCCTTCACCCTGAATTTTACAATCAGCGTTTATTCTTGTCAGCCAACTGCCTGACCGGTCTATCAATCTATCCCTCATTTCTTGCAGCAATTCATCTTCTTCTATGTGCATAGAATAATTCTCTGTTCTGTTTTGGTAATAACTCTTTCCATCATTCCATACAACCATTACTTGTTCCGCATCATAGAACATCGTAAATGTATTAATCATACAAGTATATATTTTTTTCTGAGTTTCTGAATCAAAAAAGGGATAGCCGTTATTCATAAACTTACCATTTAAAGACTCATTCAAATGTATAATGATCGTATTGCAATAACTCTTAGTATTCTGTATACGATTTGCAATGGATTGGGATATAATCTCATCCTCATTCTGCAATTGCAGTACAGCATCATTCAGCACAACTTTCTTGTAGTGAATGCTTAATATCAAGAAAATTGATAAAATAAAAAGAAACGAAAATATAAGTATTGTAGTACGAAGCTTAAATAATACAGAACAAAACTTTTTGTCTTTCTTCATATCACGTTATCCCTGTTGTCCTTCACCTTAAGAGGAATCGGCTCTTAATTTTTCATTCCACTCACCGACATTGCATCTGCTATTTGATTACTGAAAAATAAATATACAATTAAAACCGGTGCACTGGCTATTATCATTGCAGCTCCTATCACTCCCCACTGTGCTGAATATTGTGTCCAGAAATTTACAAGCCCTAAGGGCAATGTTTTCAGCGCATCCTTTGTCAGTAAGACAAGGGCTAAGTTGAATTCATTCCAGCAGCTCATAAATTGATAGATAACCAAAACTGAAATCGCTGATTTCATCTGTGGCAATATAATTTGAAAATAAATCCTACCGAAAGAGGCTCCGTCCAAATATGCGGATTCCTCAAGCTCAATGGGAATTCCCAGATAAAAGCCATAGAATAACATACAGGCAAAAGGAATTCCCAGAGCTGTATATGGGATAATTACCGACCAAAGTGAGTTGGTAAATCCAAAACGGCGCACAACGATGACTAAAGGTATCATAACTGCCTGAATGGGTATAAACATGCCTGAGGAAACTATAAATTGCAAGGCTTTTGTTACTTTATTATTCACCCTCACAACCACATAGCAGAACATAAGCGCAAGCAGCTCCACAAGTAATATAGTCAATATAGCAACAAGCATACTATTTTTAAAATATACCAATACATTAAACTGTCTGATTGCATCTACATAATTCTCAAACCGCCATACATTTGGCAATCCAAATGGATTGGTAACAAAAATTTCATGGTTGTCTTTGAACGAATATAAGAATAACCAAAACAATGGATATAATGATATTATACTATAAAATATTAAAAATAGATGCACTATTACCTTAGGTAATTTTATCCTTTTCATCTGCTTTCTCTCCTAATTATAAGTATTATCATATCGCTGGGTTAACTTATTGATTACATACATCAGCCCTATACATATGAAAATAATGAGAACTGCAATCGCACTGCCATACCCGTAATCATTCATTATAAACATTGCTTTATACATAAGAATCGTTAAGTTATATGTAAAGATACCCGGCCCGCCTCCGGTCATTAAGTAAGTCATTTCGAACGCCCTGAATCCAAATGTAATACACATGACTACAGTAACCCTTATGGTTGGAGCAGCCAGGGGAAGGGTGATATACCTAAATTTCTGAAATGGTGTCGCACCATCTATGCTTGCAGCTTCCACATAAACTCCCGGAATATTTCTGATTGCAGCATATATAATCAACATGATATAACCCATCCCTTTCCAGGCATCAACAAAGGCCACAGCCAAAAGAGATTTTCCTTTTTGATTCAGCCATTGCTGTCTCCATGTAACTCCCAGCATATCCATCAATTCATTAATCAGACCATAATCACCATTAAAAATCCATATCCACAATTGGGATACTACTGATACCGAAAGCAAGACCGGAATAAAATAAATGTTTCTATAAATCAATTTACCCTTTATTTTTATATTCGTTAATATAAATGATAGTACGGTACCCAGGCCTACTTGAAATACGGTCAATACAATAGAATAAACAGCACTATTTTTTAATGACATGCCCAGCTCTTTTGCGTTGATCAGTCTTTTATAATTCTCAATCCCCCGAAAGGCTACTGTTTTAATACCATTCCATTCGAAAAAGCTATAATAAAAGGTTTGAAACAAAGGGATAACAATGATTATTCCAAAAACAATCAAAAGCGGGGCCACAAATAATACCATCCATCCCTTACTTTTTTTAATTAATAAATTCATGAATTGATTCACTCCTTAATTAAAAACCATCACCTGCAAGATCATTTATAAATTCCTTAGCTTCGTAGTTTCCTGATACAACCATCTCCACTGCATTCCCCAGGGCAGATACAAACTCTCCGTTTGACATATCGCCGGTTAAGGTTGTAAATGTTTTAAATGTTCCGTAATTGTCATTAAAATCAGAATAACTGTCTGAGCCGTTGAACTTATAATCTCCGATAACGGTCGTCATATTTCCGGATTCTGCCGCATAGAGTCGTACATAATATTCAAATTCACATGCCAGAAGAGAAACCACATAAGGGTCTAACCCTGATGGTGGATTTGCATTTACAGAATATTGCATCTCTTTCACCTTTCCGCCCACACACATTCCCTTTATCTCTTCTTTTACATCTTCATCGGCAAATACATTATAGTTACACCAGTCAATCTTATCTCCCACACCTGCTTCTTCAATGGCAGACCAGAACCAAGTACCGCTTCCAAAGTATCCTGCCTCACCGGAGAACATCAATTTCATATGCCTGCTGATAATTGACCGATAATGCACCGCTTCCGAATGCTCCTAAATCAGTGATTTCCACAAATTTCTCTGCTCCCTTTACATAAGCATCATCAGTTATTTTGGCGGTTCCATCATTGACTGCTTCCACGCCCTCCGGCTGTCCTTCTGCAATTGTTGCCAGAGAATAAATCGCTGTTCCCGGCCACTGCTCCGCACCAAATAAGGCAATCGGAACCTTACCGGCATCCTTAAGTGTCGTAATGGAATGTTTAAACTCTTCATAATTGGTCGGTTCATCAATACCAAGCTGATTAAATAATTCTTTGTTATACCACAGCTCAAATACGTGGCTTACCTCGCAAGCCATAGAATACTGGTGCCCGTCTACATTTGTATGACCTTTCTGTGATACTTCTCCATTGGTAAATAGATCATAAAAGCCAGTTGCTTCTATAGCTTCATCCAAACAATATAAATCTCCGTTTTCTTTTAAGGAATTATATGCCTCTGCCGAGGTATTCTCAAAAATATCAGGAAGCTCACCCACTGCCGCCCATGTTTTAATTGCTGTTCCATCAGAGTCAGTGCGGTGTTCGATATTAATTTTCAATCCCGGATATTTCTCTGTCAACTTATCTACTGCATAATCCATGGCTATTTTATCCGCATCTGCATAATAACGATAAATGGTTATCTCCGCATCTATATCCTTATCCACCCCATCAAATCCAACATAATCACCCTGGGGAGTCTGATTATCTTCTACGACTTCAGTTTGTACCTCCCCTTCCGAGTTTTCTTGTGGTACCGCTTCTGCTATATCTTCTTTCTGTCCACAACCTGTTATCGTTAGTACCATTAATACAGCCATGACTAGAGATATTATCTTCTTCATAACTAATTTCTCCTTTCGCTTAGGTTTCTCTTTCCTCAATAAGTTTCTTAATGTCTTCCACTATCGTTTTTCTAAAATCACAATTCTCAATGGCAAAATCATTTGGATATTTTTCCATTTCTTCCCATGAAATTGTTCTTAATTTGGGCTTTAAAATTTGTTCTACCGCAATTTGATGCATGATGGAACGCATTCTAAAGTCTAAATCATATAATAAATCCTTATCCAAGGGTTTGTAATAAGTATTGCCTACATAACGCATGATCTTCATGGAAACCTCTTGTTCCCATTCATGACTCCACGTCTTTGCAATGTCAGACCTCATCTGCATCCATAATGAATTCTCTTTGGGTATTACAATTCCCATTCTACGAGCATCTTTGTAAGTCCACAGATTCCAGGATATCTGATTGTCTTCGCATAAGCCGATATTAAGTCGAAGCAGTTTGGAATAAAATTCCTCCTGTCCCTCCTGGACTTCATATCCTGATTCCCCACACCAGATAGGTCCGTCAAATTGTTCTGTGGCTTGCAGCTGACGATAAAATATGTCCTCAAAAATCTCCAGTCTTCTCTTATCATCCATTTCGGGATTTAGAACATCTTCTTCCAATACAAAGGGGTAGAAGTGCACGGTATATGCAATCTGAGGATCCTCCGGTTGCTCCAGCAGCTCGAAGCTTCTCCCAAAATCATCCCCTTCCAAAAATATGATATGGTTTTTATCCACCTCACGAATACTTGAAATAATTCGAGTATAAAATCCATTCAGTTCCTCTTTGGTCAATCCGTACCCCGGTTCATTGATTACATCATATCCTGCAATCCAAGGATTCTTCGCATAGCGTGAGGCTAATTCTTTCCAGAAAGCAACAATCTGATCCTGAAAACAGCGATATTTCCAAAACAAAGCTTGTCCGGTTATATTATCGGAATGCCAATCCGTATTCTGAGATCCCGGTACGGAGTGTAAATCCAAAATGACATATATCTCGTTTATCTCGCAAAGTTGAATCACTCTATCCAATCGACGGAACCCTTTTTCTATATAGGTTTCCGGATACCCATCATCAATAAAGTAATGATAACCAAATGGAATCCGAATGGAGTTAATTCCTATTCCTTTTAAATATTTTATATCTTCCTCTTGTATAAATTGATTTAAAAAATTGTCGATGAAGGTCTCTGCATTTTCTTTCCCATAAACCTCAGCAAACGCTTCTAGTATCATTGAATTGGTTCCCGGTAATCCTACCATAAAATGTTCTAAGTTCATCCATGAGCCAAAGGCCCATCCTCTTAGAATGATAGGATTATCACCCAACACAAATTGTTTCCCCTTAGTCTGTACAAAATTACTTATCATAAAACTACCCATCCCTTTCTATTACCGATTATATTTTTTACTAAAACCTCCTTCCTTTTATACTATTATTATCAGATAACTTTACTTGTCCAACAATGCAATTTGTGTGTTTTTATTTGTAGAATATGTGCTTTTATACAATTTTTGAATGTATTTAGTATTTTTTATATCCATATTAAACAATTAATATGGTAAATAAAAAAGAAATCACACACTCTACCATTTTATTGGTTTTGTGTGAGATTTCTTAATAGTTTATAAGCTTAGCAATGAATTACTGTAATGACCGTATTGCTGCTGATTTTTTTATAATTGTAATTTACACAGGCCGTGTTCAGTATATAAGATGCCGTTCCACAAGAACGTGCCGTTCCACAAGAACGTGCCGTTCCACAAGA
>CAYXCV010000146.1:0-5600 GCA_964463365.1 uncultured Kineothrix sp. | reverse complement strand
ACTTCTTTACGGTATCTGGAAATAAAAGGAATGGTGTTTCCTTCATCAATCAGATTCACAGCGGCTTCTATCTGCCACTTCTCTACTTTTAGTTCTTCTTTGAGCTTTAAAATAATATCCATCTCTTACTCCATTCAAATATATTATCGTTTACTTGGTTTATCCAAAAATGTATACCCAATACGCCGTTTCACTTATTATAGATGATAAGCTATGTTATTTTCAAGATTGTATTATCATTTATTAAGTGATACAATAAATATGTATATTCAGGAGGCTTTGTATGGACTTTAATAATAATAACAACTCGAATCAAAACGGATCTCCCTACGGAAATAATGGGAATCCTAATCAGAACCAAAATCCATATGGCTATCGATATGTGCCGCCGGTAAGAAAGCCCGGAAGCGGACTTGCTAATGCCGCTATTGCTCTTGGTATCATCTCTATTCTTACCGCAATTATGATGACAATATACTTCCCTTTTATATTTGGAAGTCTCGCTATTTTATTTGCGATTTTGTCTAAAGGCAGAGCACCAAAGATGCTGCAGCATGCCAAAACAGGTCTTATCTGCGGAATTGCCGGATTACTTATAAATATTGTTATTTTTGGGGGGTCTGTTTATTATATTATTTCAAATCCCAGTGTTCTGGTAGAGTCTGCACAAATATACGATCAGATGATTGAACAGCGTTACGGAGTTCCTTCCGAAGAAATTTTAGGGGATTCTATGGAAAATATAATTGAAGATTTTATCGCAAGATAATATTGTTCAGAAGGGAGCGTTTCTATGACTGGAATTAGTGGAATCGGTGGAGCCGGCGGGGTATATGGCATTTCCGGCTACCAAAACAATTATGGATACAACTCACAAATAAATGACACTTCCGGCGGGGTTCGTAATCCGGGTGAATCTGACGTGAAATCTCCCGGCAGAAAGTCTTCCCCTGCTGAATGTGATACATGCAAAGATAGAAAATATCAGGATGGCTCTGACGAAATGGTGTCTTTTAAAGCAGCAGCACACATTTCCCCTCAGGCTTCCGCATCCAGAGTACGCGCTCATGAACAGGAACACGTTTCCAATGCTTATAAGGATGCAGCACAGAAGAACGGGAAAGTTCTTTCTGCTAATGTATCCATACATTCCGCAGTATGTCCCGAATGCGGCCGTAGTTACGTGTCCGGCGGCACTACCACTACGCAGATTAAATATTATAATGAAGAGAATCCTTATCAGCAGGATTTAAAAGCAACGGATGCCATTAAATATCAGGGAATGAATCTAAACCTTGCGGTTTAAGCTGCATCCTATGTACTATACTTAGAATTGGAGACACAAAATTATGAACAGCTATAAATCTTCTGCCGAATTAAAAGCCATGGCAAAGGAGCAGTTATTTGACAAATATGGTACCGCAATCGGAACAGTCTTGCTTATTTTGATTATCACTGTCGGACTTATGTCCATACCTGTTTTAACCATTTCACAGAATACCGTCTTTGGTTATATCCTTTACCTGTTGTGCTGCTTTATCCTTTTTACTTTCTTAGGTATTCTATATTCAGGAGAAGCTTTTTTCTACCTGAAACTAATTTGTAAGCAGCCTATTTCCGCGGGGGACATCTTTTTCGGTTTCAGATCTCATGCCGATAAGGCTCTGATTATTCAGATGATCCTGATTGCCACAGTTTATATCAGCTCCATACCACCTATTATTTTTGAAGCACTTTACTTTTCTCAGAATAATGCAATTTGGATGGTTTTTATGTCTGCTGCATTTATTATTGCGGAAGTAATCGCTATTATAGTACGTCTTAACCTTTCGCAGTCATACTACTTGCTGCAGGATTTTCCGGAGTATTCTACCGTAGAACTTATGAAGATGAGCAGACAGATGATGAAAGGACATAAAGGCCGATTGTTTTATATTGAACTTAGCTTTATTCCCTTGTTTTTACTTGGTATTCTCTCTTGTTGTATCGCTTTTCTTTGGATTATACCATACATGAAAGCAACCAAAGCTAATTTTTATATGGATCTTATTAAAAATAGAAATAAAAAAGAAGAATAGACAAGAAACGCCGAAAGAATTTTCCACATAAGGAAATGTTCTTTCGGCTATTTTTTATGATTCTTCTATTTTCGTATGATCAATACTAATCCACTTCAAATAAGCATTGATGAAAGGATCCAGTGCCCCGTCAAGTACCGCATCGGCATTCCCGGACTCCTCATTGGTTCTGTGATCTTTTACCATCGTATAGGGTTGTAACACATAAGAACGTATCTGATTACCCCAGCCGATTTCTTTTACTTCACCACGGATACCGGAAAGCTTTTCTGCATTTTCTTCTTGTCTGAGCATATAAAGCTTCGCTTTCAACATCTGCATCGCTTTATCCTTATTCTGAAACTGAGAGCGTTCATTCTGACATTGTACTACAATTCCCGTCGGAAGATGCGTAATTCTGATTGCTGAGGACGTCTTATTGACATGCTGCCCACCGGCACCGCTGCTCCTATAGGTGTCTATTCTTAAATCGTCGTCATTCACCTCGATATCCATATCGTCCTGAATATCGGGCATAACATCCATAGATACAAATGATGTCTGTCTCTTTCCCTGTGCATTAAAAGGAGAAATACGAACCAGTCTGTGAACTCCTTTTTCTGATTTCAGATAACCATAGGCCTTGTCACCATTGACCTGAAAAGTCACTGACTTAATACCGGCCTCATCTCCATCTAAATAATCCAGTACATCAATAGAATATCCCTTTCGTTCGGCCCATCTGGTATACATTCTATACAGCATACCGCACCAGTCACAGCTTTCTGTTCCTCCGGCACCTGCATTCAATTTCAATATGGCGTTACAATTATCGTATTCCCCGGATAAAAGTGTGCTGATACGAATATCCTCAAAGGCTTCGATAAAGGAATTAAGCTCCTCACGAATCTCTGAAATCATATCACTGCTGTCGTCTTCATATCCCATCTCTATGAGCAATTCAATGTCTTCATATTGGCTCTTTAATCCGTTTATTGTACCTACCGTATCTTTTAAGCTTTTTAAATTTTTCATTTTAAGGTTAGAAATTTCAGGATTGTCCCAGAAATCAGGTGCCTCCATTTCTCTTTCCAACTCTTCTATTTGCATTGACTTATGAGCTAAGTCAAAGTGAATCCCTCACTTCCGCAAGCGGACTTTCATATGTCTGCAATTCTGTTTTCATCTGATCTAATTCAACCACTTAACGTTCACCACACTTTCCTATATTTGGTTGGTTGTTATAACATGTTTACTTTTTTATTTGCGTCCGCAGCATTGTTTATATTTCTTACCGCTTCCGCATGGACATGGATCATTGGGATAAACCTTTGCCACATCACGCTTTACCGGTCCTTTTTGCAAAGTATCATCTTTATTGGTTCCTGTTACTTTTGCAACCTGTTCTCTTTCCACTTTTTGCTCAATCCTAACATGGAATAGCAGGCGAACCGTTTCTTCTTTGATATTCTGAGTCATTTCATCAAACATTTCATATCCGTTTAACTTATATTCCACAAGCGGATCTCTTTGTCCGTAAGCCTGTAAGCCTACGCCCTGACGCAGCTGATCCATATCATCGATGTGATCCATCCACTTTCTGTCGATAACCTTTAACAAAATAACCCGTTCAATTTCTCTGATTGCTTCCGGATTAGGAAATTCTGATTCTTTACTCTCATATAACTTCACAGCTTCTTCTTTCAGCTGCTGTTTTAAACTGTTTTTCTTAGGTTTTAATACACGCCCTGTGTTCAGCGGGCGAAGCGGTATGGTTGGAAGAAGCAATGTGTTGATTTCATTGAAATTCCAATCTTCAATTTCGGATTCATCACTGATACTGATATCCACTACATTTTCAGCAATATCCGTAATCATTTTAATAATAGCATCCCGCATACTTTCACCGCTTAGTACACGTTTTCTTTCTTCGTAAATAATTTCTCTTTGCTCATTCATAACCTGATCGTATTCCAACAGGTTCTTTCTGATACCAAAGTTATTATTCTCTATCTTCTTCTGTGCTGACTCAATGGCTTTTGTCAGTGATTTATGCTCAATTTCCTGATTTTCCGGTATTCCCAAGGTATTAAACATATTAATCAACCTTTCGGAACCGAACAGACGCATCAATTCATCTTCCAAAGAAATATAGAATTTGGATTCACCATGGTCACCCTGACGTCCGGAACGACCACGCAGCTGATTATCAATACGTCTTGATTCATGACGTTCCGTACCGATAATCTTCAGTCCACCCGCTGCCTTTGCTTCATCATCCAGCTTAATATCCGTACCACGGCCAGCCATATTGGTAGCAATCGTAACGGCACCATGAATACCGGCATCCGCAACAATTTCCGCCTCCAGTTCATGGAACTTAGCATTCAGTACTTTATGCGCAACACCTTGTTTGGTCAACATCCTGCTTAATTCTTCCGATGCTTCAATGGTAATCGTTCCGACCAAAACCGGCTGCTGCTTAGCATGAGCTTCCACTACTGCCTCAACAATCGCATGGAGCTTTTCTTTTCTTGTCTTGTATACCGCATCCTGTAAATCTTCTCTGATAACAGGTCTATTTGTTGGAATTTCAATAACGTCCATTCCATAAATATCGCGGAACTCTTTTTCTTCTGTTAAAGCAGTACCGGTCATACCTGATTTCTTTTCAAATTTATTAAAAAAGTTCTGGAATGTTATAGTTGCCAGTGTCTTACTTTCTCTTTTTACCTTTACATGTTCTTTTGCTTCTATCGCCTGATGCAAGCCGTCAGAATAACGACGTCCCGGCATAATACGACCTGTGAACTCGTCAACAATCAGAACCTGATCTTCTTTTACCACATAATCCTGATCACGGAACATGAGATTATGCGCACGTAGTGCCAGATTAATGTTATGCTGTATTTCCAAATTCTCAGGATCTGCAAGGTTCTCTATCTGGAAGAAGCGCTCTACTTTAGTAACACCCTCTGCCGTAAGATTCACTACCTTGTCCTTCTCACTTACAATGAAATCTCCGGATTCTTCCCGCTCAACACCCATAATGGCATCCATCTTCGAAAGCTCGGCCATATCTTCCCCGCGCTTTAACTGTCTGGCAAGGTTATCACACGCCTCATATAATTTTGTAGATTTCCCGCTTTGTCCGGAAATAATAAGCGGTGTTCTGGCTTCGTCAACAAGAACAGAGTCTACCTCATCGATGATTGCATAGTGCAAATCACGAAGAACCAGCTGTTCTTTATAAATAACCATATTGTCCCTTAGATAGTCAAAGCCCAGTTCATTGTTCGTTACATAAGTAATATCACAATTATACGCCTCTCTGCGCTCCTCAGGCTTCATATCATTTAGTACAACGCCTACCGTAAGACCTAAGAATTCGTGTACCTGTCCCATCCACTCCGCGTCACGCTTTGCAAGATAGTCATTGACAGTTACAACATGTACTCCTTTTCCTTCTAAGGCATTTAAATATGCCGGCAATGTAGAAACTAAGGTTTTACCTTCACCAGTTTTCATTTCAGCGATTCGTCC
>CAYXCV010000145.1:0-5606 GCA_964463365.1 uncultured Kineothrix sp. | reverse complement strand
CAGATTAAAAAAGTGGTTAAGGAGCTTGAAAATGCAAAGAGACCTATTATTTGTGTTGGCGGTGGAGTAATCTTAAGTGATGCCCAGAATAAACTAAGGGAGTTTGCAGAAACATATAAAATACCGGTAGTTTCTACGATGATGGGAATCGGAGTTATGCCGACGAAACATCCCTTGTATTACGGGATGGTAGGAAATAATGGAAAACCATGCGCCAACCGTGCCATGAACGAATCAGATTTACTTCTTATGGTAGGAGCAAGGGTTGCAGACCGAGCAGTTAGTCATCCCGGTCTGATAACGAATAATAAGGTACTTGTTCATATTGATGTGGATCCTGCGGAAATCGGAAAGAATGTAGGCCCTCATATTCCTTTGGTTGGGGATGCAAGATATATTTTTAAGGACCTTAAGAATCAGGATATAACTTGCGAACATACAGAATGGATCAATGTTCTTAACGAATATAGGGAGAAAATGATACAGAAGAGAAATCCCAATAAAGATTATGTAGATCCTGCGGTATTTATTACAAAGCTGTCAGAGAAGATGAAGGATGATGGGGTTTATGTAGCAGATGTAGGACAGAATCAAATATGGTCTTGTGCCTATCATATCGTAAAAGAAGGTCTCTTTTTAACTTCGGGCGGTATGGGAACAATGGGTTATTCTATTCCAGCGGCAATGGGAGCAAGGCTTGGTGATAAGAATCGTCAGGTAATAGCAGTTTGTGGAGATGGGTCTTTTCAAATGTCCATGATGGAGTTAGCTACGATAAAACAACATAATGTTCCGGTTAAAATCATCGTACTTAAGAATAACTATTTGGGTATGGTACGTGAATATCAGCACTATACTTATAAGGACAACTATTCGGCGGTAGATTTATCAGGCAGTCCTGATCTTTCGAAATTGGCGGCAGCTTATGATATAGATTTCCTGCGATTGGAAAATATGGAGAATGTGGACTTAGTGATTGATGAATTTTTGAAAGAGGATAAGTCCATGTTATTAGAGTGCCTGGTTGATCCCATGGATTTAGTGAAATAGGAGGACAGATGAGATGAAAAGAATATATTCGGTATTAGTAGAAAATCGTTCGGGTGTTCTCTGTAAAGTTGCGGGACTTTTTTCCAGAAGATGTTTTAATATTGATTCACTGGCAGTAGGGGAAACAGATGATTCTGCGGTATCATGCATGACAATAGTAAGCACCGGCGATGAAAGAACGATAGAACAAATTGAAAAACAACTGAATAAAAAATTAGATGTTATCAAAGTTAAAACTTTTGATGAAAGCGCGAGTATCAGTAGAGAACTTATGCTGATTAAGGTAAAGTATAATAAGAACAATCGGCGTGATATTATGGAAAATTGTGAAATCATGAAAGCACAGATTGTGGACATGTCAAAGAATATGATGATTATACAGATTTGCGATGTTCCTGAGAGAATTAAGCTGTTTATGCGGATGCTGCAGTCTGTTAGTATAGTGGAAGTGGCAAGAACAGGAACCTTGGCTCTTCAGAAATGTAAAGATATCGAGAATTAGATGATGAGCACTTATTATTTCAATTCAACAAGTTAAAGTCTTAGAGAATTAAAGTATTTATGTTGACTTTTACAATTAGTATTGCTAAAATAAGTGTCGAATGCGAGAAGTATGAATGGAGGAGTTCCATGCGAAAAATAGTATTTCAACTTTTAGTAGATAATTCATCAGGTGTGCTGAGCAGGATATCAGGGCTTTTTTCCAGACGCGGATATAATATTGAAAGTATAACCGCAGGAGTAACGGCAGATCCAAGATTTACACGAATGACGATTGTAACCTCTGGTGATGATGAGATATTAGATCAAATTGAGAAGCAGGTAGCGAAGCTGGTAGATGTCAGAGATATTAAAGTCTTACAGCCTGATGAGAGTGTGTACAGAGAACTGGTTTTAATAAAAGTAAAGACGACAGCCACCGAAAGACAAGGAGTCATTTCAGTAGCAGACATCTTTCGGGCGAAGATTATTGATGTGGCGAACGAGAGTCTTATCATTGAATTAACAGGCGCCCAGTCTAAAATCGAAGCATTTATTAATTTACTTGACGGATATGAGATTCTTGAACTGGCACGTACCGGAATTACCGGATTAGGGCGTGGTATTGAGAACGTTACATACTTAGAGGATTAACTTGTTAGCTCTTAGGGAAACACTTTTTTAAGGCTCCCCTTTCAGTTATAAATTATGAAAATTAATGGAGGAAAAAAAATGGCAAATATCTATTATCAAGAAGATTGCAACCTTTCCATGTTGGATGGAAAAACAATTGCTGTGATTGGCTACGGCAGCCAGGGACATGCACACGCGCTTAATGCAAAGGAATCAGGATGCAATGTCATTATTGGTCTTTATGAAGGTTCAAGGTCATGGGCAAAAGCGGAAGCTCAGGGATTCCAGGTATATACTGCAGCAGAAGCTGCTAAAAAAGCAGACATTATTATGATTCTTATTAACGATGAATCTCAGGCTAAAATGTATAAAGAATCAATTGAACCTAACTTAGAAGCTGGTAACATGTTAATGTTCGCTCACGGATTCAATGTTCACTACGGACAGATTGTTGCACCTGCGGATGTGGATGTAACGATGATTGCACCTAAGGGACCCGGACATACGGTTAGAAGTGAATATCAGGAAGGAAAGGGTGTTCCTTGCCTTGTAGCAGTACATCAGGATGCAACAGGAAAAGCTCTTGATAAAGCGTTAGCTTATGCTTCTGCAATTGGCGGAGCAAGAGCCGGTGTACTTGAAACAACATTCAGAACAGAAACAGAAACAGACCTTTTCGGCGAACAAGCGGTTCTTTGCGGTGGTGTTTGTGCACTTATGCAGGCAGGATTTGAAACATTGACAGAAGCAGGATACGATGCGAGAAATGCTTACTTTGAATGTATCCATGAAATGAAATTAATTGTAGATCTTATTTATCAGTCAGGATTTGAGGGAATGAGATATTCAATCTCCAATACTGCGGAATACGGTGATTACATAACAGGACCTAAGATTATAACAGACGATACAAAGAAAGCAATGAAGAAAATACTGGCAGATATTCAAGATGGAACGTTTGCAAAAGACTTCTTGCTGGATATGTCTGAGTCCGGAGGACAGGCTCACTTTAAAGCAATGAGAAAGTTAGCAACAGAGCATCCTTCAGAAACAGTTGGTAAAGACATTCGTAAGCTTTACAGCTGGAATAATGAAAGTGAAAAATTAATCAATAACTAATAAAGATATTATGAGATGTCGCATGACTAAATTTTAGTCAAGGTGCGGCATCTCTTTTTTATATTCCCCTTTTCTTTTTATTATGATAGAATAATAGGCAGACGTAAAAAAGAGGATAGGATGAGAAAAATATGATTTACAACAATATATTGGATGCTATTGGGCATACACCAATCATTCGATTGAATCGCATGAATGATAACGCAGAATGTGCGGAAGTTTTAGTGAAGTATGAAGGACTAAATGTAGGGGGATCAATTAAAACCAGAACTGCCTATAATATGATTCGTCAGGCAGAGAAACAGGGTATTCTCCATAAGGATACAATCATTGTGGAACCGACCAGCGGTAATCAGGGAATTGGGCTTGCATTAATAGGGGCAGTCAGAGGTTATCGTACCATCATTGTAATGCCTGATTCAGTCAGTGAAGAACGAAGAAAACTGGTACGACACTATGGTGCTGAGGTTATTTTGATTCATGATGCAGGCAACATTGGAGAATGCATCGATGAATGTTTGCAAACAGCAATGAAGATGGCGGCAGAGGATCCTAACGTGTATGTACCGCAGCAATTCGAGAATCCGGCCAATCCCTTAGTACATAAGCATCATACGGGACTTGAAATCATGGAACAGGTAGCAGGACCCATCGATGGATTTTGCTCCGGCATCGGAACCGGCGGAACCATCAGTGGAATCGGTGAGGTTTTAAAGGCACAGAATCCGGAAATAACAATATGGGCTGTGGAGCCGGAGAATGCGGCAATTCTTGCAGGCGGTACCATAGGAACTCATTTGCAGATGGGAATCGGCGATGGCTTAATTCCCAAGAATCTGAATCAGAACATCTATGATGATGTTTATATTGTTACCGATGAGGAAGCTATTCAGACGGCAAAGGATCTGGCACGTCTGGAAGGAATTATGTGCGGAATCTCCAGCGGTACTAATGTGGCCGCAGCTCTGAAGCTAGCTAAAAAGTTAGGAAAAGGCAAAACTGTGGTAACTGTTCTGCCTGATACTGCGGAAAGGTATTTTTCTACCCCGTTGTTTGAATGTGAATAACTATAATGTCAGAAATAAGTCTGATAATATTGGATTAACGTATTCATAGCTCCCGTCATTGGAATATTGGCAGGATAGGCGAAACCAATCTGCCTTTTTGGAATCTTATGTCTGAATTTTAATTCACGTAAGGTTCCATTTTTAATATCCTCTGATACAAATTCACGGATGACACATGCGATGCCAAGACCTGCCTTTGCAAAATCAATGGATAAGTCCATATTGTTAACTTCAATCATATTCTTTAAGTTAATTTGATTTTCTGTCAAGAAGGTGTCTGCATGCTTTCTGGAAATATTTTCTTTATCAAGCATAATAAAAGATGCATCTTCCAGCATATTTTCATTGACAAAGGGAGCCAAATAGGCATCGGTAGCAACAAAGGTGTCCTCTATTGTACTTATGGGAAGAAAGGATACCGCGGATATATCAGATGGGACGTTCTGCGGTATGCCTACTAGTCCGATTTCTATTAGGTTTTTGCTTAAATCAGTAATTGTTTCAAAGGTAGACTGACAGGAAATTGCTATCTTAATATTAGAGTTTTCTAAGATAAAATTTTTAAGTAAGGGCAATAGTACATATTTACAAAGTGTGGTACTTACGCCAATCGAGAGGGTAGTACTTCCTTCTGATAGGATGGATTTCAGTTCATCTTCTCCGGTTTGAAGGGAGAGTATGGCTTTTTCCACATGCTTAAAGAGCAGCTCGCCTTCCGAGGTTAAAGTGACACCACGGGAAGAACGGTGAAAAAGAGGAACTCCTAGATTTTCTTCTAATTTGGCAATAGATTTACTAATAGCTGGCTGACTGATATATAATTTTCTTGCAGCCACTGAAAAATTACGGCAATGTGCCACTTCGTAGAATATTTGATATAGATTTAAACTTTGCTCCATAGAATCCCATACCTCACAATTTTAATAATTATTCCGGATGATTGCATGAATAATAGTAATTATAACATTAGATATATATAACTACAAGTTATGGCTGATATGATTATTTATTATTTTTCAAATATTAAAACTTATGATAGAATCAATATAGTTAGAACAAATGATAGAAACAGACGAATCATTTTAGAGGAGGAATAAACAATGGGAATGACTATGACTCAGAAAATTCTGGCAGCACATGCAGGTCTTTCGAAGGTAGAGGCTGGACAATTAATAGAGGCTGACCTTGATCTGGTACTTGGTAATGATATAACAAGTCCGGTTGCAATCAAGGAAATGGAGAAAATGAAGGTTGAGG
>CAYXCV010000144.1:2616-5702 GCA_964463365.1 uncultured Kineothrix sp. | reverse complement strand
AAATAAACGTACGTATTTCTTCTGTCCTCCTTATCCACGTCACGTACAATGAATCCCTTAGTTTCCAATATTCCTATCATTCTGGAAACAGCCGGTGAAGAAACTCTTAATATTTTAGCAAGTTCCGATACGTATATACCTTTTCTGTTTCCGCTTTCATGCATAAAACGCTCCATCACTGCAAGCATTTCATACTCTCTTCTGGAAACATTGTGAAACAACAGCTCATATTTTATCTTTCCAAATCTATTGATTGTTTTTAAAAATTCCTCCTGCAATTTTTTAAATTTCATATCTTTTCCTCAAACCCCTCAGTGTTTTTCTTTCATTTTAAATAGTTAACCACGTTATGTATTTACAATGTTATATATTACTAGATTCCATCCGATTATTCAATTAAATATTTATTAAAAAAACATAAAAGAAGGATATAAATTAATATACCCTTCCCAAGTTTCTTCTTTATAGTATTAATATTCTAGTACTTCTGCAAGCTGAGCATTTTAAGCGGCTCTTTTTGAAGGTTATTCCGCATAGCTATAGTTGAAATCAGTATTGCCGCTATTAACAGAACACCGCCTGCAGTTATGGAATACAGAACAGATACTTGTTGCACCTCCACTTCTGCTTTAGGCTGCTGAGTGAGTCCAATTGTGTATGTAGTATCATAATATATTTCTGTAGAGATGTTGTCTGTCAGTTTTTTTTCAACAAAATAACCTGCAATAAAACCTATAAAAATAGACAATGTAACCACCAATAAAAAACCAGAAAGTAAAGAAAGAGCACACTCTTTCTTAGACATTCCCAATGTCCGTTCAATGGCGGTGCGCATTTCTTGCTTCGAAATGAATAAATGACAGAAGAAGAAAATAAGTACAAGAGCCATAGCCGCACCAATAATCAGAAAAAATAATGACATTTGTTTCATATTCTCAAGTCCTCCCTGAAGCTTTGAATATCCCTTGTCGTAAAAGACAAACTCGAGATTGTCAATGACTTGACGACCGCCTTGTTCCATAAAAGCTTCGACAGTACCGTTTGGAATCTGAAAAGAGGTGGTAGTGTCCTTCATAGGACCATATGCCAGAATATTATCCGCATCACTTTCTTTCACCGATGCGGCAGGAACAACAATAGTATTCGTGCCCATCCCATGGCTGGACCCAGAGCTTTCAATACTGCTGTAGATACCCTTGATTCTGTATTTATGATCCGAGAAAATGGGATATAGTTTACCTTCGGAATTTAACAATGAATCCCTTCCACCCAGACCACTTGTATTATCGACGGGTGCATCTCGGTAATTCGCATAGAAAAGAGGAAGCCTTACCGTATCTCCTAGGGACAACGTATTATTCTTGGCAAATTTCTGTGAAACCAGACAAACTTTCTCACCCTTTGCATATTCCTCCGCGGTGATATCCTCACCTTCAAGAATGTAAGCTGTTCCGTTGATAAAGGGAGGAAGCAAATGAGTGCCGCTGGTTGGCCATACAGGAAATATCTCATACTTGCGTTGCTGCACCTTTACCAATTCCATCCAGCGCTTTCCATCCTCCGTTTGGTAGAATCCATCTGTAACCTCTTGATAAAAGTTTCCATCTAAGTTTGTAGGAATAAGTACACCATCCGGGGAATATTGACTGGAGGTAATTACATAACTCGGAATATATTCGTTTACATCAGACCCATGACTGTCAGGTGGGACATGCCCTTCTTGCAGAGACATAATGTATGTTCTATCTTTAAACAGTTTCTGCGGAGTATCATTGAAATGATCACACAGCCAAATAGTGTCTCCCTCTCTTAACGAGTAATAAGACCAAATCACCTTATTCAACCGCATCTTAACCGGTCTGTCAGGTACACAATCCTCCAAAGGCGTTAGTTCTGCAATAAAGGAAGCAGTCCAGCCGGTTCCTTTACTGCTCAGTAAAAGATTGTGACTCCATGCTCCGTAGTAAGGGCGTTTTTCTGGTTCCATAAGATAATCCACCCCTTCAAACTCCAATATCGATTCCGGGATAACGGAGGAATATTTTTGGTATGTGAAGGTAGTGTATTCTCTGGTTCCCGCATCCCAGCGTTCTTTTTTCCCAAGAGCACTTGCCTTTTGTCTCACGGTTCCAACAGTGATAAAGGCATCCTCATACGCGCTAATGGTGACACGATTGCTCGCCCACAAGCTCATGCCACAGCAAAAAAAGAAAGATGCAACGGTAAATAATATAAAAAACAGCACGGTAGTTACCGGCATTCTGAAAAGCTGTTTCAGACTTCTTTTAATGGTCATGTTTCTCATCCCTTCTATGACTGGTGCATCAGTACACCGTCCTGCATTTTACACACTATATCCGCCTGTTGTGCCACTTGAGGGTTGTGAGTAACGGTAATAACAAGATATCCTTCGTTATGAGCCAGCTGCAATAGAAGATTCACAATTTTCTGTTCATTGTCCGTGTCTAAATTTCCAGTAGGCTCATCGGCCAGCAGGATACTCCCCCCAGCCGCCATTGCCCGGGCAATGGCAACCCGCTGTTGTTCGCCGCACTTCTGGCGTTCGTTGCGGGAAACCCCATTTAATTCCATCGGCAACGTTACATTTTCTATTGCCGTCAACAGAGGAAGCAGATGATAGGACTGATAAACCACCGATGCCTCTTTTTGTCGGTAGGTATCTCGGTTGATGTTTCTCATTGATTTTCCATCCACCAGAATATCTCCCTTCGTCGGAAGATCTAATCCCGCAAGTAAAGAAAGCAAGGTGCTTTTACCGCTTCCCGATTCTCCGGTGATGGCATATAGTTTTCCACTTTCAAATGTATATGTTGCATCCTTTACTGCTTCTACCTTTTGATATTTTGTTAGATAGGTATAGCTTACCTCTTGAAGATTTAGTGTTTTCATATTCACCTCAACTTAATCTGTTCGCGAAAGGGCCAGCATAACATTGGTTCGCCCCAAATTCCACAATGCAAAACTGCTTCCCGCAGTAAAACAAAGAAAAAATAAAATCATTACCAACGTACCGGTAGTAAGGTTTCCGGCACGAAGGGCTACTGCAAGAAGCATCCCCAGCAAAC
>CAYXCV010000144.1:0-2516 GCA_964463365.1 uncultured Kineothrix sp. | reverse complement strand
GCAAACGGGTGGCAGCACTGATGAATACCGAGTCATCTATAAGTAAAGTATTTCCTTTATTGTCTACAAATTCTGCATTGGGAATTACTGCGTATAAACCCAGCTGTTGCATTTCAGCTTTGTAATCATTTAGAGCAAGAGGATTCGTAAACCGAAATGAGACAGAAGCTCCATAAAAATCAACACCTTGCCTGTGGTGAGCAGCTCTGGCTGCTTCAAAAGATATCAGCACACTAGGGGGCAACGTTTCAAAATAGATGGTTGAAAAATCTCCCTGTCCCACAATAAGATACGATGAAATTTCCAACGGATCGTAGTACAACTCTCTCTGCCCTTCATACCGGTAGTTATAGAGATTCAACGGAAAGCTGTCTCCCAAACTCCATCCATTGGCTTCCATCAGCGCCTTGTCAACTACACAAACCTGATTATTTTCCTGTAAGCATTGGGAATTATAGCCCTCCACCCACGTAATATCCTCTTGGGATATGCCCTCCAGCACGTCCAGTGTGTTAATTCCCATTACATGCAGTGTAAGGTTGGTACGCCATTCTTCCAAAGGGAAATCTCCCACTGCACCTTGGTATAAAACCGTAAATTTCTCTTGCTCCACATAAGGAGATTGTTGCAGTCCCGTAATAACACTCTCCTCAATACGAAGTCCTACAATTTGCGAGCCGTTCGCATTGGCAATGGTGCCTGTTACCGGTATAGCGTCGGGTAACTGCATAAGCTGTAATTTACTTTTTTCGATATTCCCCATATAGATTTGAAATACCAGTACGATAATTGTACATACCAGAAAGTATAAGGCGGACTTCCTCCAATGTCGTTTTATATTTTTTATAGCGGTAGTTAGAGTGAAAGTGGTTTGCCTGGAAAGAACCGAGTGCTGAGGCGAACCGGTAAAGGACTGTTTTACAGGCAGTTCCACCGTAAATTCGGTAACTTTCCCTACTGTACTTTTTACTTTAATATCACCACCGTGCCGCCGAAAAATAGCTTGTGAGATAGCAAGACCTAAACCGGAACCTGTAATTCTGTGATCATGGGAATCTTCTGCGCGAAAGAAGGGTTCAAAAATATACGTTAATTCCTTCGGAGTTATCCCCATGCCGGTATTTCTAAAAACCAAATGCACAATACTATCTTGACAGGAAGCGATTATATCAATGGTTCCTCCGGAATGATTATACTTCACGGCGTTTTCCATCAAGTTGCGAAACGCAGTATACAAAAGGCCTGCATCACCTTGTATCACACAATCCCGACAATCCATTCTAAAATCTACCTGTTGTGCGGCGGCTCTTTTATCTAACGTGCACCATGCTGCCTCTAATAAAGGTTGCAGTTCCACGTCCTCTAACCCAAGAGGTGCATCCGAAGTAAGAAATAGAAGGTCATTCAGCAGGCTATTCATTCTAACTAAGTTTTCTTCTGTCACATCCATCAATTCACCATATTCCTCCGGAGAGGGATTATCCTCCATCTTGAGTACTTGCATCTGCGTTTTTACAATAGTCAAGGGAGTTTTCAGTTCATGTGCAACATTATCAACATAGGTTTTCTGACTTTTAAATGCAGTATCTAACCGTTCCAGCATACCATTAAAGCCGTCCGTCAGACAGCCTACTTCATCTTTTCTCATAGTTTCCGGCAGACGGATAAATAAATTGTTTTCATTTAATTCTTCCATCCGTTTATTCAATTGCCGAATGGGTAACAAGCTATTGGCTACTATAAAATACGTTGCAGCCATTCCTCCCAAAACTATCAGCACTATCACGATATAATTCTCCGGTTGAAATCTTTGTGCTGACTTTCCCGTTACCAATATCAGAAAGGTACATATAGCAAGAATAAAACCTACCAGCAAAGTGATGCGCCAGCATAAAGAGATTCTAGTCTTCGACTTCATTGTTATCCTCCTGTATCTTATATCCGTGCCCCCGAACTGTGACGAGATAGGTTTGCCCTCCCTGTGCCGCCAGCTTTTTCTTGAGCATATGGATATGGTACTGCAGTACATTGGAAAAAGAATCGGCTTCTGCATCCCACACATGTTCGTATAATTCCTGTGCGCTTACCACCCTGGGGCGATTGATAACTAGATATTCAAGCAAGGCATATTCCTTTGGAGTGAGCATCAAATTTACATCATGTAAATCGGCGTATTTTTCCAGGGTATTGATTGTTAAGTCTCTCACATGAAAAACGGAGGGACGCTGGCTGAACTCTCTATGTATCAGGCTTCGCACTCTGGCCGATAGAACCAGTATTTTTGTATCCGGGTCGTTTTTCCGAATACGGTGCAGTACCTCAATACCATTCACCTTGGGAAGGTTTAAATCCAAAATAATCAGGTCATAGACTCCGAGACGATAAGCTAACAGAGCCTCTTCACCATCTATGGCGGCATCCACCGCAAAGCCCAGCTGTCTTAACCCCTTACATAAGAATGTATTGAGCACCTCTTCATCCTCAACGACGAGAATGCGCATATGCCTCACCTCCTC
>CAYXCV010000143.1:0-5750 GCA_964463365.1 uncultured Kineothrix sp. | reverse complement strand
ACAAATATAATATGATGGTGATAAACAATCACTATGATTATCAGTTTATTGCATCCGCAGATCCTTATAAGAATCAAACTTTCACATATGTCTATCGCTCTTCCGAGAGAGAACCATTGGCTTATATGACATTTCAGTGCAACACAGATTCTAATGTACGTAAATTAATATGCAGCAGTTTCTTCTATATTAATATAGAAGGTTTACATGGACTTCTTACTTTGGCAAAAGGATTTTCCAATGATTATCGCCACATAAGCTTTTCTTTACCGACAGATCAGGTATTGGAACCAATTCTTCCCGAATGGTCTTTGGGAGCTGTAAGCTGTGAACTTTTGCCCCATGGCATGGTACGGGTCATTAATGTACAGAAGGTTTTAAAAGATTCACTCTATATTGGAAGCGGTAACCTAACAATTGAAATTATAGATGAATATATCGAAGAAAATAACAAGACATTTAAAATAAATTTTGATAATAACATCTGTACAGATATCGCTCTGGTAGATAGTAACCCTGATATTACGATGCCTATCTCTGCGTTTTCCGGTTTTATTACCGGTGCTTATGAAACAGAAGCGCTATCACTCTGGAAAGAAGTTATCATACACAATAATACAGAGGAGATAGGGAAAGTATTCTATAAAAAACCGCTCTATATTACTTCTTCTTTCTAAATTAATATTGATAAAAATCAGCATCTAAAAAACCGCTCCGGGAAAACGGAAATCCCGAAGCGGTAATTTTATTCTGTCACACTCTATGACAATTATAGTCCCCTCATTACATAATATCTATTATTGTACGCTTGCAAAGTAAGCATCTAACTGTGCGTTAGCTTCATCTACCACTGTGCTCATACCAGCTGCTTCTAATTTATCAAGGAACTCTGGTAATGCAGTAGCCGGATCAATAGCACCTGTATAAAGAGCCATTGCATATTCGTTACCAACGTTTGCTAAAGCAGCCAGTTCTGTTTCTACGTTTGTAGGGTCAAACTGATATCCGAATGCAGGAATCGCTTTTGCACTTTCATAGTAAGGAATAAATGTGTTTGTAAAGAAATCTTTGCCTTCACCTTCCTGAGGAGTAAGAAGAGTAATATTACCCATACCATTTCTCCAAGGCTGATAATCATCACGAGTTTCAGTAAATACTAACAAACCATCAGCATTAAGATCATAGTGAATGCCTTCTACACCATACTCTAACAAATTCATTAAATAAGCATCTGTGTTTAACAGGTTAAGGAATGCCATTGCTCTTTCAGGATTCTTAGAAGCTGTAGAAATAGCCATCATAGCACCCTGTGTAGATGTTTTGTCTACGTAAGGAGGTGTACAAGGAACAAATGCCACTTCAATCTTACGTTCCTGACTTGCCTGAACCTCATAACCTAATGCATATGACTGTGTACCAATTAAATAAGAACCTGATAACTGTTTGGATGTACGTAAGTCATTGGCTGTCTGAGGATTAGAGCAACCTGGATCAATATATCCTGCTTCATAATATTCACGGGTTTTCTCAGTGAATTTTTTGAATTCTTCTGTAGCAAATTTGTTTTCGATCTTACTTCCTATATCCTTGGAAACATCTGTAGAATCTATGTAATAAGATAATACATTCAAGCTTCCTGAGTCACCATTAACGATAATTGAATTATTAACCATTCTTTCAAGAACAGCACCTTCTACAAGTAAAGGATAGAATGTTGATCCATCAGCTTCTTCTCCCTCTTTTACTGTCTGTAAGATATCACCGAATCCATAGTAATCTGTGTTTTTGATATCATCTAATGTATAACCATATTTTGTTAACAGATCCACATTGATATCCCAGCAGTTCTGTGTTCCGAAATCTTTGAATCCCGGAAGAGCATATATACCGTATCCATCAGATCCATCAATAGCTGCACCAACTTTTAATACTTCAGGAAGTTCATTCCAGATTTCCTGACCGTATTGCTCTAATAAGTTGTTGTCCGGATTGTCCAGACGTACCCAAGCACCTTTTTTAGCAAATTGATTGTATTCATTTGCTGACCAAGAACATGTGAAATAAATATCTACATCATCACCACCATTGATTGCCAATGTTGAGCCTTCGTCAAAGTCACCCCATGTTCCCCAGATTGGTTCCAGAGTCACATTTAGTTTCTCGCCAAGATATTCATTTACTTTTTCCATTACTGCTTTGTCATCATTAACGGTACTTCCATGGAGATACCATTTTAATGTAACCGCTTCAGAGGTATCTAACTCTGCCGGTGCCGCTGCTTCTGTTCCTTCAGCTGCGTCTGCTGCCTCTGTTGTTCCCGCTTCTTCTGTAGCAGGTGTTTCTGCTGTGGTCGTCTCAGCGCTTCCTCCGCAACCAACTAACATTGTAGCTGTTACTGCAACACTAAGAATGATTGATAATAGTTTCTTTTTCATGTTGACCTCCCTTTAATAAGAATAGTTTTTATGTAAGTGGCGTATACCGGTTATTCGGCATACGTCATGCCTACCACTGTTACTTAACCTTTCACCGATCCGATAGTAAGACCTGCGATAATATATCGCTGGAAGAACGGATATGCAAAAGCAATCGGTACTACGATAAATACAACCAATGCCATACGGAGACTTTGTGCCGGCAGCTGAGCGGCCGCTTTAACGGCATCTGCTCCCATTCCTGCACTGTTCTTTGCCAGATATTCAGCATTTCGCTGCATCATCATCAGCAAATATTGAAGCGGTATCTTGGAACGATCTCTTACATATAACAATGCTGTAAACCATTCATTCCAATATGCCAAAGCATTTAATAATGCTATGGTTGCTATACCGGGTTTGGCAATGGGTATAATGATTCTGAATAGCGTATTATACTCTCCGCTGCCATCTATGGCGGCTGCTTCTATTAGTTCTTCCGGTACGGAACTCTGGAAGAATGTACGCATAACAATAATATTAAATGGATTTACCAAAAGCGGGACAATCAGTGCCGCGTAATTATCGTTTAACCCTAACATTAGTTTACAAACCATATATGTCGGTACCAAACCACCTCCGAAAAGCATGGTGAAAAAACTGAAAAAGGTAAAGAAGTTTCTATACTTAAAATCTCTGCGGAACAAAGCATAGGAATACAGGATACAAATAAGTACACTAAGTCCTGTTCCCACAATGGTTGTAAAAAAACTGTTAAAGTAGGATTTCCACAAGGTATCTCCCATTTTAAAAACATAATTATATGCCTCTAATCCCCATGATAACGGAGTGAAGGAATACCCAATCTGTCTGATACTATCCTCAGATGTAAAGGATATAATTACTACGAAGATAAACGGAACGATACACAGCAAGCAAAACAGTATCATAATAATATTAATAATAATTTCTGCCGGAATACTTACTGAATTGATTTTCCTCTTTTTCTTGCGAGCTATTGTCATCTGTGCTTGTTTACTCAATTCTATTCCCTCCCTACTAGAATAAACTACTGTCCGGATCCACTTTACGAACAATTCCATTGGCTGTCATAATACAAATAAATCCAATTAAGTTCTGGAACAGACCTGCTGCCGTTGTCATACCGGTACTGTTTGTGGCTAGCATTGCATTGTATACATATGTATCAATAACCTGCGTTACCGATTGAATCGGCCCTGAATTCATAGGAACCTGATAGAATAAACCAAAGTCTGCATTGAAAATCTTACCTACGTTCATAATGAAAAGGATGATAATCATTGTCTTTATATGTGGCAGTGTAATATAAAGTATCTGCTGCATCTTACTTGCTCCATCAATACTTGCCGCCTCATATTGAGAACCGTCAATTCCAGTGATTGCTGCCAAATAAAGGATGGCAGAATATCCGGTATTTTTCCAAATATTAGCTAGAACGATTATGTATGGCCACGGCGTGGTCGTATTATAAAAGTCGGTCGGCTTAAATCCCAGACTTGCCTGCAAATGTGTAATCATACCGTTGGTTGGATCTAAGAACGCCTGAACAAAGTAACTTGCCACTACCCAGCTTAAAAAGTAAGGAAAGAACATCAATGTCTGATAAGTCTTAGCTACAAACTTCTTTGTAACCTCATTCAGCATAATTGCAAAGGTAACTGAAATCAGCAATCCCAAAATAATAAAAACAATATTGTAACCTATGGTATTACGAATCATTAACCATGAGTCCTTTGTAGCAAATAAAAATTTAAAATTCTTAAGACCTACAAAGTTACTATTCTTTATGTTATTAATTAGTGATGGCGCTTTCGAATATATCCTATAATCCTGAAATGCCATGACGATACCAAACATTGGCAAATAACGAAGTAATATTAACCAAATGGCACCCGGCGCTACCATGGTAAGTAGCATGAATGTCTTTTTTCTTTTAGCTGAAATGGTTGTCTGCTTATGCGTTTTTTTCGCAATAGATTTTACTGACATCCTATCTCTCCTCTCGTTGTCTTTATCTTCAAGTCCGAAATTGCTTTGTGCACTTTTTATATTTATCCCTGCTTTTCAATCTCGTCATATAAATAATACACAAAAGATTTGACTCAAGCTATTCATATAATTGCCTTTTTTTGGATATTATTGCGCATGTACTCTATAATTCTTGATAATTTTTGTTCATATACTGCAAAACAAGTTATTGTATCTGCTTATACATAGACTCTAATTCCTTGAAGTATTGCAAGGAATTTTCTATTAGTGTATATTAAATTTATCAAATAAATTTCTGCAGGGAGCTTAAATATGTGGATTGCCGATCAATGGAAAGACTATGAAGTGATAGATACATCTGAAGGAGAAAAATTAGAACGATGGGGGGATTATCTTTTAGTACGTCCGGATCCTCAGGTTATATGGAATACACCAAAATCAATTTCCGGCTGGACGAAGAAAAACGGTCATTATCACCGCAGTATAAAAGGCGGGGGAGAATGGGAATTTTTTAATTTACCAAATGAGTGGGATATTCATTACAAAGATTTGACCTTTCACTTGAAACCTTTTAGCTTCAAACACACCGGTTTATTTCCGGAGCAGGCTGTGAATTGGGACTGGTTTTCCAATATCATTAAGGAATCCAATAAGCCTGTCAAAGTATTGAATCTGTTTGCCTATACCGGCGGAGCTACTCTAGCTGCAGCCAAAGCTGGAGCGCAGGTAACACATGTAGATGCTTCTAAGGGCATGGTCAGCTGGGCAAAAGAAAATGCGGCTGCTTCCGGGCTTGCCGACTCTCCTATCCGTTGGCTTGTGGATGACTGTGTCAAGTTTGTAGAGCGGGAAATACGCCGGGGAAATACATATGATGCCATAATAATGGATCCACCCTCCTATGGAAGGGGACCCAAAGGCGAAATATGGAAAATAGAAGACAGCATCTACCCGTTTATCGAGTTAACAACACAAATACTTTCAAAAGATGCTATCTTTTATTTAGTCAACTCCTATACCACGGGTCTGCAGCCCGCCGTATTATCCTATATGATTCATACCGCCCTGGTTCCTCATTTCGGAGGGAATGTAACTTCTGATGAAATTGGACTTCCCGTGAAGGAAAGCGGTCTTGTTCTTCCGTGCGGAGCTTCGGGTAGGTGGCAGAAAATATAAAACTGATATATTCTTATCATGCGGTGAAACAAAAACAACACTGGAAAACGCAATTACGAACAGAAAAATCTAGCTGAAGGAGTAATCTTATGAATAAACATTTTAATATTATGAGTTCTAGCAATAATA
>CAYXCV010000142.1:0-5929 GCA_964463365.1 uncultured Kineothrix sp. | reverse complement strand
TAAATATTTTATATAATGGAGACAACTTATGTACAAGAATACAGTGATACGTATGGCAGAGATTGAGGATGCCGCGGCTATACTAGAAATATATGCAGGATATGTAAAAAATACACCTATAACTTTTGAATACGAGGTACCATCAGTAGAAGAATTCAGACAACGTATCGCAGATATTATGCAGAGATACCCTTATCTGGTGGCAACAAACGAGGAAGAAATTATAGGTTATGCTTATGCATCGGCATTTAAAAACAGAGCTGCTTATGATTGGGCGGTAGAAACTTCGGTATATGTGAAAAAAGAAACTCATGGATATGGGGTAGGAAAAAAACTTTATGAAGCATTGGAAGAAATATTAAAAAAGCAGAATATAATTAATTTAAATGCCTGTATCTCTTTTCCCAATCCTGACAGTGTTGCTTTTCATGAAAAAATGGGATATCGTACGGTAGCACACTTTACTAAATGCGGATATAAAATGGGAGTATGGTACGATATGATTTGGATGGAAAAAATGTTGGGAGATCATGTAAAGGAACCCAAACCGGTTATAAATATAAAAGAATTTTTGAATTAAAATAAAAAAAATTGAATATAATAATAAAAATAATTTGCATAATAAAAAAACTTGTGATAGTATTATTTTTAATATAAAATGATAATACCAAAATGCATAGAAAGAGACTCTGATTATGAAAAACGACAGGAATACGGCGTCACCGACTGAGAGCGCTGTTCGCGGGAAGTAATAAAGGGAACACTCCGGAGCAGATTATCCGAACTGTTTATTAAAAGACACTAGGAGAATACGTGAACACGCGTTAAGTGTAAGAGTGGGCAGGGCGGTTCATACATCTTGATAGAGATGTCGGCTTGTCAATGCGGGTGGTACCGCGGGTTATTATATGTTTAATTATCCGTCCCGGAATGCAGGAAACTGTGTTCCGGGACTTCTTTGCGCGCATAAGCAGAGTCGCGTTCCATAAAGCGATTATGGCTGCTTGCAGTAATAATCGCTTTATGGAATGTGACGAGCAACGCGAATTTTAAAATGTTCCACAGAACATTTTAAAATCTGCTTATGAATGAAAAATTTACATGAAAAATTTACATGTAAAAATCACATAGGCACACTTACCAGAGAAGTCCCGGAACCTCATGAAAGGAAAGGTAGAAATTATGACAATGAAAAACATCTACAGAGACATCACAGTAAAAGAGCTTGACGAAACCCACATCGGTAAAACAGTGAAGGCAGCAGGCTGGGTGGAGAATATCCGTGACCACGGAGGCGTGTCCTTTATTGACCTTCGTGATATGTACGGCGTATTGCAGGTGGTAATTCATGAGCCGGAAATGTTAAAAGGGATCACAAAGGAAATTACGGTTTCCATAGAAGGAATGATTCAAAAGCGTGATGAAGATACGTATAACCCTAAGATTCCCACAGGTACCATAGAACTGGAAGCAGGCTCAGTTAAGATTCATGGAAAGGTATACAAACAGCTTCCTTTTGAAGTTGCAGCCTCCAAAGAAACAAAGGAGGATGTAAGACTGACCTACCGTTATCTTGATTTAAGAAATGCAAAAGTAAAGGACAGTATTGTATTCCGGTCTCAGGTAATCAGCTTTTTAAGAAAACAGATGACAGACATGGGTTTTATGGAAATTCAGACTCCGATTCTATGTGCATCTTCGCCTGAAGGGGCCAGAGACTATATTGTTCCTTCCAGAAAATATAAGGGCAAGTTTTACGCACTGCCGCAAGCGCCTCAGCAATATAAACAACTATTAATGGTGGCAGGATTTGATAAATATTTTCAGATTGCTCCTTGCTTTCGGGATGAAGATGCCAGGGCTGACCGCTCTCCGGGAGAATTCTATCAGCTCGATTTTGAAATGAGTTTTGCAACACAGGAGGATGTATTTTCCGCAGGAGAAGAAATTCTTACAAAAACCTTTGAAAAGTTTGCACCGGAAGGCTTTGCGATTACCCAGGCACCTTATCCAGTGATTAGTTATAAGGAATCCATGCTTACTTTTGGAACAGATAAACCAGATTTAAGAAACCCATTAAGGATTATAGATGTAACGGATTTTTTTCAGCGTTGTACATTTAAACCCTTTATTGGAAAAACAATCAGAGCAATTAAAGTGCATGCAGACATGTCCAAGGGATTTCATGAGAAGCTTCTAAGCTTTGCCACATCTCTGGGCATGGGAGGCTTGGGTTATCTGGAAGTAGATGAAGACTTAAGCTACAAAGGGCCTATCGATAAATTTATTCCTGGGGAGATGAAAGAGGAGCTTATGAAAAAAGCCCGGTTATCCGGCGGAGATACTATTTTCTTTATTGCAGATAGAGAAGAACGCGCCAACTACTATGCAGGGCAGCTTCGGACAGAATTGGGAAATAAGCTGGATATATGTGAGAAGAATGCCTACCGTTTCTGCTATATTAACGATTTTCCAATGTACGAAGTGGATGGGGAAACGAAGCAGATTAGTTTTACCCATAATCCGTTTTCCATGCCTCAGGGAGGACTGAAGGCATTGGAAGAAGAAAATCCGCTTCATATCCTTGCCTATCAATATGACATTGTGTGCAACGGCGTGGAATTGTCCTCTGGTGCGGTGAGAAACCATGATTTGCAGATTATGATAAAGGCTTTTAAAATTGCCGGATATGATGAGGCAACCTTAAAAAGTAAATTCGGAGCCCTGTATCAGGCATTTCAATATGGTGCACCTCCACATGCAGGAATGGCACCTGGAATAGACCGTATGCTGATGCTGCTTCGGGGCGAAGAGAATATCAGGGAAGTCATTGCATTTCCCATGAGCGGCTCTGCTCAGGATTATATGTGCGGTGCCCCTAATGATGTAACGGAGAAGCAGCTAAGAGAGGTTCATATTAAAGTCAGAGATTAGTGGGATTTAGGAAACTTGTTTATGGTGAGGGTGTTTCTCTCTCTAAATACTTTGTAAGCCCGTTTTTCAAAACATTACAATGAGCCCGTAGCGGCGGTCTCATTTTCATAGAAAAGAGGGCGTTACAAAGTGTTTAGAGAGAGAAACACCATCAAGAAATAAGTTTAAAAAATACCTGAGTAAGAAATAATTTGAGAGGAGAATTATAGATGGTAAATAAGATTACGGATGAAACAATAGATTATGTTGGCATACTTGCCAAACTTGAACTATCTTTTGGAGAAAAAGAGCAGGCTAAGGAGGATATGGGGAGAATGCTTGATTATATTGATATGCTGAATGAACTGGATACCACAGGTGTGGAACCGATGTCTCATGTATTTCCGGTGCAGAATGTTTTTCGGGAAGATATCGTAACCAATTTAGAGATGAGGGAGCAGATACTGAGGAACGCACCGGGAGAAAAAGACGGTATGTTTATGGCACCCCGCACATTTGAGTAGGAGGATGAAGATGGATATCTTGAAATTAACTGCGGTAGATTTATCCGCTAAAATAAAAGCAAAAGAAATAACTGTTATGGATGCGGCGCAGGTTGTTCTGGACAGTATAAATAAAAAAGAAAAATTATTAAATTGCTATGTTACTGTAGACAAAGAGCAACTCATGAACAGAGCACAAAGCATTCAGAAAAAGATAGAGAGCGGTGAACTGACAGGACCTCTTGCAGGTGTTCCGGTAGCGATTAAGGATAATATATGTACCAGAGGGATGAAAACGACATGTGCGTCAAAAATGCTTAATAATTTTATACCGATGTATTCGGCGGAAGCGGTATTGAGACTGGAGGATGCAGGTGCGCTCATTATCGGTAAGACAAATATGGATGAATTTGCGATGGGTTCCACCACGGAAACATCTTACTATGGGGAAACCAGGAATCCTTATCATACAGACCACGTACCGGGTGGCTCCTCCGGCGGTTCAGCCGCAGCAGTGGCAGCGGAGGAATGCTTTTTTGCCCTTGGTTCCGACACCGGAGGCTCCATACGACAGCCGGCATCTTACTGCGGAGTTGTGGGAATGAAGCCCACTTACGGAACCATATCCCGATACGGACTGATTGCTTATGGTTCTTCTTTGGATCAGATTGGTCCCATCAGTAAGGATGTGACGGATTGTGCGGCCATTCTTGAAGCCATAACCTCTTATGATACCAAGGACTCCACTTCCATTGACCGTAAAGATACGGACTTCACCGGTGCCCTGACCGAAGATGTAAAAGGGATGAGAATTGGTATTCCCAGAGATTATTTCGGAGAAGGATTAGATACGCAGGTAAAAGAATCTGTTTTAAAAGCAGCCGGAGTTTTAGCAGATAAAGGAGCTGTCATCGAAGAGTTTGACTTAGGTTTGGTAGAATACGCAATACCTGCTTATTATACCATTGCGGCGGCGGAAGCAAGCTCTAACTTAGAACGTTTTGACGGGATAAAATATGGGTATCGTACGGCAGAATATGAAGGTCTACACAATATGTATAAAAAATCACGTTCAGAAGGTTTTGGGGCAGAAGTAAAAAGAAGAATCATGTTAGGGTCTTTTATCTTAAGTTCCGGCTACTATGATGCATACTATTTAAAGGCATTAAAAGTAAAAGCACTGATTAAGGAAGCATTTGATCAAGCCTTTTTAACATATGATTTGATTTTAGGTCCGGCAGCACCAACAACAGCACCAAAAATAGGAGAAAGCCTGGCAGATCCATTGAAAATGTATCTGGGAGATATTTATACCATAGCTGCCAATCTTGCAGGACTTCCTGCCATCAGCGTTCCCTGCGGAATTGACTCAAGTGGGCTGCCAATAGGTTTACAACTGATAGCGGATTGCTTTCAGGAAAAAACCTTGATTCAGACAGCCTATACTTATGAAAAGGCAAGAGGAGTGTTAGAGACTTTGGTAGAAAAAAGTGCGGAAAAGGAGTAACATATGGAAAAACAATATGAAACAGTAATCGGCTTAGAAGTTCATATAGAGCTTGCAACAAAATCAAAGATTTTCTGCGGATGCTCCACGGAATTCGGCGGTGCGCCAAATACTCACACATGTCCGGTATGTACCGGTATGCCGGGGGCTCTGCCGGTTTTAAACAAACAGGTTTTAGAATACGCAATTGCTGTAGGTCTTGCAGCAAACTGTTCGATTACTCAGTACTGTAAATTTGATAGAAAGAATTATTTCTATCCGGACAATCCGCAGAACTATCAGATATCCCAGCTATATCTTCCGATATGTCAAAATGGATATATAGAAATTGAAACAGAAGAGGAAATAAAGAAAATAGGCATTCATGAAATCCATATGGAAGAGGATGCAGGCAAACTGATTCATGATGAATGGGAGGATTGTTCTCTTGTAGATTATAACCGTTCCGGCGTACCGCTGATTGAAATTGTATCGGAGCCGAATCTAAGAAGTGCCGGAGAGGTGATTGCATATCTGGAAAAATTACGCTTGATGATTCAATATTTGGGGGCTTCTGACTGCAAATTACAGGAAGGCTCTATGCGGGCAGACGTGAATCTATCCGTCAGAGAAAAGGGGGCAAAGGAATTCGGTACCAGAACTGAAATGAAGAATCTGAATTCATTTCGTTCTATTACCCGTGCCATAGAGGGTGAGCGGGAACGACAGATTGAGATTCTTAATATGGGTAAGGAAATCGTTCAGGAAACAAGGAGATGGAATGATGACAAAGGAGATTCCTATGCCATGAGAAGTAAAGAAGATGCACAGGATTACCGATATTTTCCGGACCCGGATTTAGTACCGATTGCAGTAAGCGATGAGTGGTTAAAAGAAATAAAAGCAAGACAGCCGGAATTTCGAACTGAAAAGATGAAAAGATATCAAAGAGATTATGACATTCCCGATTATGATATTGATATTATCACAGGTTCAAAGCATATGGCGGATATTTTTGAAGAAACAG
>CAYXCV010000141.1:0-6027 GCA_964463365.1 uncultured Kineothrix sp. | reverse complement strand
TATAAATCCGCCGCTTTCCAAAGCCGGAAGTAAAATCATCCTTCAAGCAATGATGAATGTGCGCATAGGAATTGCCGCTTGCAGTGTCTCTGAGAGCGAATGTAACGATAGAAAGTGTTCCTCAATAAAAGTAATTGTTGTGGATTAAAATTTAAATTTCCGTTTAATAGAGCAAACGAGGCTGCGGATTTCTTTAGACTGTTCCATACGATAAAACACCAATTCCTTCATGCTGCCTTCCAAAGCGTAATACTCTCCTGACATACATTTTTATAAAAGGGAAGAATATTCCCCCATTTTTCAAGATTATCTTTCTCAATATCAATAATTGAGAATACCTTTTCATATTTCATATCCATTTCTGCTGCCCAGGCAATAAATTGTTCCTTTGTTTTAGCAACAAATTTTTTTTCAGAATTATGGCAATATAACCGTATAGCAAACTCAAAAACAAGCTTTTATACTAACATTATCAATTTTGCATAGACATAATCTTCAATCAAACAATATCTCCTCCACCGTCACAAACTCAAACCCCTCTTCCAACAGCTCATCCACAATCTGAAACGCTGCTGTCACACTGGTATCATAATAATCGTGCATCAAAATAATATCATTCTCCCGCACTTTATTCACTACCTTATTAGTAATACACGACACATTATTTGAACACCAATCAAGAGGATCTACATTCCAAAGCACCGGAAACATATTTAATTCAGTTTCAATTTTTTTATCCCAAGTGCCATAGGGAGGACGTACATACAACACTTCCTCTCCTGTAATCCCTGTGATTATTTCATTCGTCTTTATCAGTTCTTTCTTAAACTCTTCTTTATTCGAAGCCTTAAGCTGAAGGTGGCTGTAAGTATGATTCCCTACACAATGCCCCTCTTCACTCATTCTTTTAACAATATCAGGATGAAGCTCCGCATGTGCTCCCGTCACAAAAAAAGTGGCTTTTACATCCCTCTTTTTCAGTCCGTCCAACAATTGCTCAGTATAAAAAGGATGCGGCCCATCATCAAAAGTGAGTGCGATTTTTCCTTTGTTTTCTTTATCTTCTTTACTTGTCTTTGTATTTTCCATTGCCATTGTCCTTATAAATGTATTATTATCATTAGAATCTCTATTATATAACAAATAAATAAGTAATCCAACTGTTAAGGTACCCATTATGATACACGCTTTCCATCCAATTCTACTCTTCAATTCTGCCTCACGTTCTCTTTCTTCATTTATATATATGTCTATCATTACAGAAATAGGAGTATACCTGTTTAAAACTTCTAAACTTGTGCAAGCGATACTTCCTTTGTATCCCCGATTATTTTATATAAACTATTGTAAAAACCTTTTCATCTCCTCTTCCACCTGCTCCGGATTATCTAAATTAGTGCCGTGATGGGCATTTTCAATCGTTACCAAACGAGAACCTTGTATATGTTCATGTATGTATTGCTGCTGTCTGCGTGTCATATTGTCATGGTCGCCAATTAGGATTAGAGTAGGACAAGTAATGTTTGTCAAACCTGCTCTGCTCTCCATGCTAGTTACCGCCTTCCAAGTACGGTTATATACATCATGGTTAATGTTACCTACTACTTCACGGATATAAGGCTTTGATTCAGGACTAAATTTTCCCATTCCCACAGAAATACACCAGGCAATCCAACTCATAGGCATGAGACGCTGACTAAACCGATTGATGGGCAGCACAAAACGCTCATATAGATTGAATTGATTTGTGCATATGGCACCAATCAAAATCAAACTATCCACACGTTCTCCGGCATGAATTGCCACTTGAATGGCCACATGCCCACCCATCGATAAGCCACAAATAATTGCTTTAGGAATATCTAAATAATCCATCATGGCTATCACATCCTGCCAAAATACATCAGGTGATACTTTCCCCTGTGGAAGAGAGGATTTTCCATGACCTCGTGCGTCTAAAGTGATTACTTGATAATTTGAAGCAAAGCAGTCAACCTGTCTTTTCCATTGGCGCATATCCCATGTGGCACCGTGAAGAAAAATAAGCGATTTTTCCCCTTGTCCTTTTACCTCATAGTATAATTTTGCTCCTTGATTTTCAAAATACGGCATATTAGTACCATCCTCCTTTTATAAGTCATCATATTTGCTGCTTCCTAATAATTTAAGAATATCATATTACCAGTAATCTTTGTACATAAAACTGTATTGACATAATATTGAGAACTATTATAAATTCCCCAAATGTGTTACAATTTCATTTATTATTAAATTAAGTTTAGAAAGAAAGAGAGATACAAATGAATGCATTGCCTTTACATAATATACTTAATATAATAGAAAATTCTCAGCAAGAATTATTGACCATAGAGCAGCTTGCCAAAAGCGCTTATCTGTCAGAATCCCATTTACAATTACTTTTCAAACAGCTTTCCGGTCAGTCTATCAAATCATATGCAAGAGGACGTAAGTTAGCTCATAGTCTTGAGGATTTATTCCAAACAGATATGAAAATTATTGATATTGCATATAAATATGGTTTTGCACATGAGCAATCCTTTGTACGTGCATTTAAATCAGAATTCGGGCATACACCCGGAAATGCAAGAAAAGAGAAAAAGATTCTGAAAATCAGAGAGCGTCTGATACCTGAAAATCTGCATCATTCAGATGGCGGATTTCTGTATGGTCCGGAACATGTCATGGTACCTGCATTTACGATTGCCGGAGTACCCACATTACTTAAAAACTATTCCAGATATGACGATAGTTCTGCACTTGAGCCCAATCGATTGGCTAATGATGCTTTTTATCCGATACTCAATCATATTTCAAATGCTGATCTTACGGTATATTATGGGTTATGTAATTGGATCAATAAAACAGATGTCATTTATATGCCCGGTGTTGCAATAAAGAAAGAAGCCCCTTTGCCTCCTGGATTGGAAAGCTTTTCTTTTCCGGTTCATCGTTGTGTACGTTTCCGGTATATCGGAGAACATCCCATAGAGGAGCTTTCCATAAAAGTTGCTTCGGATACGTATGATTTAATTAATGAATTCTTCAATACACAACAACGATATACCCGAAATAAAAATTATCACTACGAGCGGGTTGACGGACAACTATATGATGGTGTTTATTGTCAAATGGAACTTATGTATCCGGTTCGGGATAATTATGAAGACGTAAATAAATAATAGATATAAAATTATAAGTTAATAGAAATGATTCATTTTTTCTTCGGTATATATGCTATTTTAAGTAGGGAATTATAACCTCCTGAGAGGAACATACTAAGAAAGGGTGAATTTAAATTATGAAAAAGAAACTATTAACGTTAATGCTGGGCATAGTATTGCTTTCAGCCTCTTGTGGAAGTAATGAGACAAACGCTGATGTGAGTCCTGAGATAGAAATAGAGCAAGAAGCAGAAATAGAGCAAGCAGTAGAAACAGCCAAGGAAGAGGAAGTCCAAGAGGATTTTCCTGTGGAAATCAAAAATGGAACCATCGAGGAGCTTGTCGTATCGGCTGCATCACTTGCAAATAATATTATTGATGAAAATCTTGAAAGAAATATAATGGTGTATTTGCCGGGTGATTATGAAACAAGCGGACTTGACTATCCTGTACTTTATTTTTTGCCGGGCTTTAGTGATAGTTATTCTGATTATATTAAAAGATTTGCAGGTCCACTTGATGAAGCTCAGATTAGAAATATGATTGTAGTTACAGTGGATGGTGAAAATAATTTTAACGGAAGTTTTTACAGTAATTCACCTGTAATTGGGAACTGGGAAGACTATATTTCAAAGGATTTGATAAGTTTTATTGATGAAAATTACAGGACTAAGCAAGATGCAGTACATCGTGGGATAGCCGGTCATTCAATGGGTGGCTTTGGTGCTATTAGTCTGGGGATGAATACGAATGTATTTGGACATGTATATGCTATGAGTCCGGGATTACTTGCTCCGGATAGCTTTCAGGAAACCTCCGTTTCTCTCAATTTGATTGAACAAAAAGTGGAAGAATATAAAGAGATGAGTGACAGTGAAGCCAGAGAAGTATATTTAAAATCGATTACCAATATGTCCTGGCCGAAAGACTTTACTTTTGGTTATGCATCTGCATTTGCATATGATCCGGAAGGAAAAGCACCCTATGTACTACTGCCTGGAAAAGATGACGCAGGAAACTACTTACAGGATGAAGTATGGGAAATGTATGATTCGGGTTTTGGAAAGCTTTCTGACAAAGTTTCAGAAAAAAAAGAACAGTTAAGTGCTCTGAACAGCTTAGTAATAGAATATGGGGAAAATGATGCGTTTTCATGGATTCCCGATGGATGTGTTTATTTTTCCGAACTTTTAACGGAACAGGGAATTGAGCATACATTAGATACTTATCAAGGGGGACATGAGGATAAAATTACTACACGGATTAAGGATAACGTTATTCCCCATTTTCAAAATATGTGGAACAGTAATTAGAATAACCAAAAAACGAGGGATTCATTTCCTTCGTTTTTATCGTTTTATAATTACTCTAACATTTCTCTGATTAACGTAAGATATACAAAGCCATCCTCCAGACGAATCTCAGCCTCATCTATCATCATCCCTATCAGAAGCATCTGGCTTGATTCATCCGATGCACCGGAGCCTGCAATTTCCCAATAAACATCTTCAATACCATCATTTTTAGGACAATTTAGATATTCATCCAGTTCGGAAATTGTTTCCTCATGTTCCGGTTTATAGTTAGCTTTGAATGTAATGACTACATTCTTATCTCCCTTGTCAATTTCTGATTGAATGAAATCCGCACCTATAGAAAAAAAATACATGTTCATTTCCTGAACAATTTTTGAAATCTTTTTCTCTTCATATGTCATCTAACTACCCTTCTTCCTCTCATTAAGATGCCGCTTAAAACTTTCCATTACCGGAACCATTAAAATCGCCACCCATCCCGCACTAAATCCATTGTTATATAAATTAAGCCCTCCATACATTTCTGAGGTATACATAACGATAATAGCATGAAGAAAACCGGCAAAGATACCGGCAAGCACTCCGAACTGCCCGGCAATCGGTGCTAATCCTACTGCAAATATAGCTGCCAACTGAATCCCCGGTGTATCTGCGTGGAATTGTGTTATAAATGTAGACAGGTACACACCAAGTAAAACCGGAAGGAAATTCCTTATATGCACCCCAAAGGCTGAAAACCCGAAAGCTGTCAAGATTCCGCCGACTACCGGGCCCGATAAATCTCCTCCGATTAAAATAATATAGGTCATACTGACAATACCTATGATACCCATATTCATAAGTGTGGCTGAAACTCCATTCATCAAAACAAAATCAGTAACAACACGCCCTGAATGTTTCATTAACTTTTTCAGTTCTGAAACCTTCCCCTTACTGATGAGTAAACCAAACAGTATTGTTATAATAAAATAAAGATATAACCCTACGATAATGGCAAGAGGCTGACCACTTCTCCATATAAGTACTGATTGGCTTTCCATACCAAGTGCTTTAAGAATACACACAATAACAAACACTAATATTCCGCCGGAAAAACCCACATTGAACAAGCTATATCCCATATGCATAGATGCGGTATGCATCGATAATGGCGGTAAAATGAAACCAATAATAATGCCTACGGTGATAGAAATGATTAAATTTACTACGTTGGAATAAGGAAAAAGATATACTAATTCCGTAGTAAGCGGTGCCAGACATGTCCCAAATAAAGCAGTATAAATATACCTGTTTAACCTTGCTCCATGGGACCATGCATACAGGGATGTTCCAAATAAAATAGGCAGGATATTAACGGGATTCTTACCCCAAAGAGCATAACCGCCACTGATAAACAAGGCCGCCATTGTAAGACCTGTAAATGGTATTTTTTGAAAGATAACCATTGCTATGCCCATTCCAAATACAATTGCGGCATTAAAAAAAGCTGCCCCATATCCGGCTAGCTCAAAGTAATCTGTTATCAAAGC
>CAYXCV010000140.1:0-6063 GCA_964463365.1 uncultured Kineothrix sp. | reverse complement strand
TCTATGTGTGTACCGGATTTTGTGGCTAAATTAATCTATGAAAAATATGGACATATCTATTAATATAAACATAATTGTTAATATAGGAGAATGATATATGAGCAGTAGAATAGAACAGCTGATTGATGAGATAGAGGAATATGTTGATAGTTGTAAGTATCAGCCTTTATCCAATACTAAGATAATCGTAAACAAAGAAGAGATTGATGAATTACTAAGGGAGCTTCGCATGAAGACTCCGGATGAAATTAAACGTTATCAGAAGATTATCAGTAACAAAGAAGCAATCTTAAATGATGCAAGATCTAAGGCTGAGGCTCTTATTAATGAGGCCACCGTACATACCAATGAGCTTATTAATGAACATGAAATCATGCAGCAGGCTTACGCACAGGCCAATGAGGTGGTAACACTTGCTTCTCATCAAGCACAGGAAATACTTGATAACGCAACAATAGAAGCGAATAATGTTCGAACCGCAGCTATGCAATATACAGATGAAATGCTAGCTAATCTTGAAAATTTATTGGCTCAGACGGCAAATATGACAACAGCACATTATGAAAGCTTTGTAAATAATCTTAATAGCTACGCTGAAGTTGTGCGAACCAACAGATTAGAGCTGAATCCTCAAGAAGTAGAGCGTTTATTAGAAGAGGACGCGCAAGGCAGAAATGAAGATTCTTTAAATCTTGATTTGTTATAGAGTAATGAATAGCTGATAGATAGATTAAGACGATGAATAGATAAGAACCGGCTTTGCCTATAACGAAGCTGGTTCTTATTTGCATGGAGTAAGTAATAAGAGGGAGAGTTCTTGTGAGGAAATTTGTAAGATATGTTTTGGTAGGAATGTTGTTTTTTTTATGTAAGTATCAACCGGTTTATGCCGATGAACCGATTGTAGTCGTGATAGATCCGGGGCATGGTGGAGAGAATCTGGGTGCTGAATATGAACAGTATACAGAAAAAGATATGACCATGATTACAGCAAATGCCATGAAAGAGGAACTTGAAAAATATGAGGGGATTCAGGTTTATTTAACAAGGGATAGTGACAAGGACATGTCTCTGGAAGAACGGGTTGAATTTGCCGAATCTATGAATGCGGATTTCTTATATTGCCTGCACTATAATATGTCGGTACATCACAACTTATTTGGAGCAGAGGTATGGGTGTCAGCCTTTGATGAAGAATACCAAAGAGGTTATACTTTCGCAAGTATTGAAATAGATATGCTTAAGGAACATGGTTTATATTCCAGAGGAATTAAGACCAAGCTGGGGGATGGCGGAGAGGACTATTATGGAATCATTCGCCATGCTACAGGCAGAAACCTAACGGCTGTTTTGATTGAGCATTGCCATTTGGATCAGGAAAATGATAAAGAGTTCTATACATCGGATGAGAAATTAAAACAGTTTGGCAGACTGGATGCGACAGCTGTTGCAAAATATTATGGGTTAAAATCCGATATCCTAAAAACTGACTATAGTAGCTTTCAAAAGGTTGAAATACCGGTTCCAACGGTACCGGTCAAGCCGGATGATACGGAACCTGATGTCTGTCTCATTCAGGTAAAGACAGTGGATGAAGATACAGGAGATGTTACGGTAGAACTTTCTGCACAGGATTATGACAGTTATATCTTATATTATAATTATAGCTATGACGGTGGGGTGACTTTTTCTGATTTGCAGAAGTGGGCTTCCCATAGAGCAGATACGGTTCATTTCACAATGAATGTACCTTCGGGAACCGTTCCTGAAATTGTTGTAAATGCATATAATGGCTTCGATGGTTTTACCGAAAGTAATCATGTATCCCTCCCATCTCTTTCTTATGGAGAAGAAGAGGTGATGGAAGCCAGCAATATGATAGTACCTGAGACAGATGAAGCAGAAGATAAGATTATAGAACCGGAAGAAACCGAACCTATTAAAGCACAAACAAAAGAGAAGGAAATTACTGTTGGATATTTCATCCAAATCTCGGTAATTTGCATGATTATATTATTTGTAGTTATTATATTGGTTCGAACATTAATGACCACAAAGTCACGCAAGAAACGTCGCAGGCGAAAGTAAATGCCAGCCTCCATAGTATAAGATGGTTAGCATTGTCAGTACTATTTTGTGGATAATATATTTTTTAAGAGAAAGGTTTGTTTCTTTAATCATACTGTATGTTTGGGCAATACAGGAAAAGCCACCAAAGGGAAGCAATAGCAATACGACAAGAGGAGCTGAAGTTCCCATGCGGTTAATTCCACTGGTGATTTCTAACAGGCAGTTTAGAATTGCATTAAAGTTCAAACCCATAGAGATATCAGGCAAAGCTACATTCATAGTTGCATTTGTTAATGCCTGAGGAATTACATTAAGCAAATTAAAAAGTATCATATAACCACCCAGTTTTGAAATACTGTAAAGTCCGGAGATAATAGCTTCATCCAGTGCATCTAAAAGCGGAAAGGTACTGGGAAGCTCAGCTGAGAATATTAGGTTTTTTCTGCTTTTTTCAATTAAATTCTTTTGGATAGGAACTCTAAAATCATTTTTATAAACCGTATACCTTAGAAAAATACCATATAAAAAAGGAAGTCCATACATTCCAAAAATATATGGTATTTTTCTGTGTAATCCAAGAACAGGCAGAACAAAGCTCATAAAATATATAGGTCCGATGTTATTACAAAAAGATAGTAAGAAAGAGGCTTCCTTTTCCGAAATTTTATTTTGTAAGTACAAATCGGCAATCACTTTGGCACCCATAGGAAAACCGCATAAAAACCCTACTGCCACAACATAGATACCATTTAGGCTAATGTGTAGGATAGGTGTAAGTAGAGGATTTAAAATGCGTACAAAGTTTTCTGTAAGATTTAACCGAATCATAACACCGGTCAGTATCATAAATGGAAGTAAGGTGGGAATCATTTTATTAAACCATAACTGCAGTCCGGTAAAAGAAAAATAAAGGCTCTCCTTAGGAAAAGTTAAAAGAAGATATGTTATAAAAAAGAAAAATAAAGTAAGAAAAAAGGTTTTGATTTTTTTTTGCAATGTGCTCACCATGTACAAATGAAATAAGGTATACTACAGATATATGTTTTGATTTGGAAAATAAGAAGCTAAGAAGGATAGGTTATAATATGTTGCGTTTGGATAAGTTTCTGTGTGATATGAATATAGGAAGCCGCAGTCAGGTAAAGGCATTGATAAAGCAAGGGGCAGTGACAGTAAATGGTACCGTAATTGTGAAATCAGAAGTTAAGATAGATGAACATAAAGATATAGTTGTTTTTAATGGTACCGCGTTAAGATATCAAAAGTACGCTTATTATATGCTTCATAAGCCCAAGGGAGTAGTATCTGCGACAGAAGACAATAGCAATATGACAGTCATAGACTTACTAAAAGAGACAGGTTATAAAGACTTATTTCCTGTGGGTCGGCTTGATAAGGATACGGAGGGGCTGTTGCTTATTACAAACGATGGGAGGCTGGCTCATGATTTGCTTTCACCTAAGAAGCATATTGACAAAGTTTATTATGTGGAGCTGGAAAAGGATTTATCGGAACAATCAATATCTCATCTTGAAAGCGGCGTAGATATCGGAGAAGATAAAATCACCCTCCCGTCCCAAGTAAAAAGATTGACAACGCGCAGCATTCATTTAACAATTACAGAAGGCAAATATCATCAGGTAAAACGAATGATGCAGGCAGTGGACAATGCGGTAATCTATTTGAAAAGAATTGCCATGGGAAGTCTGCAATTAGATGAATCATTGCCTGCGGGTAGTTATAGAGAACTAACAGAAAATGAAATTAGTCAGTTAAAAAATATAAATGCTTTTTAATGGCATCAAAACTTTCCGCACTAATGACATGTTCAATACGACACGCATCTTGAGCAGCAATATCTTTATCTACGCCAAGCTTCTCCAGCCATGAGGAAAGCAGTCTATGGCGTTCATAAATCATATCAGCTATTTCCTTCCCCGATTCTGTCAGAGAAATAAAGCCTTCCGTTGATACGGTAATATATTTCTTTTCCCGAAGATTTTTCATTGCCACACTAACACTGGATTTTTTGTAGCCCAATTCTTCCGCTACGTCAACAGAGCGAACAGTAGGATGTAATTTACTTAATATTAAAATTGTTTCTAAATAATTTTCAGCGGATTCATTTATTTTCATGTGCTTTACCTTTCACTTAGTGTGAGATATTGCTCTTAATGTAATAAAAGAAGTATAGCATTAACTACGGTAAACCACAAATAAATTATATATTAAAAAATTTTACTTAGTATATAAAAACATATTGACATTTTATGATTGTTAGTTTACACTAACCTTATAAGATATAAATGATAATAATTATCAAAATCACAACAATATTAACAATATTAAAAATTTAAATAATAATAGAAAGATGAGGATACATCATGCCGTTATCAATGGTAAAAACAGGAACACCTTCTACAATTTTTAAAATTGGTGGCAAAGAAGAAACAAAACGTTTTCTGGAGAATCTCGGTTTTGTGACCGGGGGAATTGTTACTGTAGTTTCAGAAATCGGTGGAAATATGATAGTGAATGTAAAAGATTCAAGAATTGCAATAGGAAGAGAAATGGCAAATAAAATTATGGTTCAATAAGAACCGTAACTATAAAAAGGAGAGATCATGAAAACACTAAAAGATGTTCCGTGTGGAAAAACTGTAAAAGTTGTAAAGCTAACAGGAGAAGGACCCATCAAAAGAAGGATTATGGATATGGGAATTACAAAGGGTGTCGATATTTTTGTAAGAAAAGTAGCTCCTCTTGGCGATCCGGTAGAAATTAATGTTAGAGGATATGAATTAACATTACGCAAATCAGATGCAGAGATGATATTGATTGAATAAGAATTATTTTTTACACGCGGGTTAGTCAAAACTAACTAAATGCAACCCAATATTTTATTTGCCTTAGGCAGGAAGAGGTAGGATATGTCGATAAAAATTGCACTGGCGGGAAACCCAAACAGTGGAAAAACTACATTATTTAACGCTTTAACCGGCTCTAACCAGTATGTGGGAAACTGGCCGGGAGTTACTGTTGAGAAGAAAGAAGGAAAATTAAAAGGTCATAAAGATGTTATTATTATGGACCTTCCAGGTATTTATTCTCTTTCTCCTTATACATTAGAGGAAGTTGTTACCAGAAATTATTTAATAACAGAAAGACCGGATGCTATTATCAATATCGTAGACGGAACAAATATTGAAAGGAATCTCTATCTGTCAACACAGCTAATGGAATTAGGAATTCCTGTTATTATGGCTGTCAATATGATGGATCTTGTATCTAAAAATGGAGATAAGATACATATTGATAAGCTAAGTAAAAAGCTTGGATGTGAGGTGGTTGAAATTTCGGCTTTGAAAGGCACAGGAATTAAAGAAGCTGCTGATAAAGCCGTTGCATTGGCTAAACGGAAAGAAAGCCTTATTTTGACACATGAATTTGCCGGAAAAGTAGAAGATGTTATTTCACGAGTTGAACAAAAGCTGAGTAATGACGTGCCCAAAGAGCAAAGAAGGTTCTTTGCCATTAAGCTTCTGGAAAAGGATGATAAAATAAAGGAGCAATTGGCATATATTCCAGATGTTTCAAGTGAGATTATGCAAATAGAGGAAGAAATGGATGATGATACAGAAAGTATCATCACCAATGAAAGATATTTATACATCTCTTCCATTATTGATATATGCTATAAAAAGAATACGAAAGAAACACTTACAATTTCTGATAAAATAGATAAAATAGTAACCAATCGCTTTTTAGCTTTGCCTATCTTTGCGGTAGTTATGTTTATCGTATATTATGTCTCAGTATCCACCATCGGAACGTGGGCTACTGATTGGGTAAATGATGGTCTGTTTGGTGAAGGTTACTCATTCTTCGGCTTAGATATTCCTGGTATTCCAACCTTATTTGAATCAGCACTCAATGCCATTGGTTGTGCTGACTGGCTGCAAGGCTTGATTTTAGATGGTATTGTTGCCGGCG
>CAYXCV010000139.1:0-6065 GCA_964463365.1 uncultured Kineothrix sp. | reverse complement strand
GAACCTACGAAATATTATGATGATGACGGTAAGGAAATCGAAATCAATACCGGTAAAAGTATGATTTGTATCGTAGAAGAAGGCGACTCTTTCGATGTTGATGGAAAATCTTTAAAATCTACAGCAAAAACAAAAAAATAAGTTAAAGTTAAAGGCTTGCAAAAAAATTGCAAGCCTTTTTTTATAGGACAGAACATCCTATTATTCTTTTTTTTGTCCGATTCCAAGCCGGTTGACTGCGGAAAAAACTGCTCTTACGGAAGCTCTTGTAATATTGGAACTTAATCCTACACCGTAGGTAACCTTTCCCGTATCCACATCTAATAAGTGAATATATGCCGCTGCCTGAGAGTTAGAACCACTCTGCAATGCATGTTCCTCGTAATCCAAGATCTTCATTCCTTCGCCCAGAACTTCTTCAAGACCGCTCTTTACTGCGTCAATGGGTCCGTTCCCTGTTGCTTCAAATTGTTTTTCAATACCATAGTGGGTATACACAACATTAACCTTTGTATCATATTCAAAGGCTACCTTTTCATCACTTAAATCCTCTACCTTCAGCTTTCTGAAATGGAGAGGCTCTTTTCTCTCCAGATAGTTTTCACTGAACTGCTGCATAATCTCATCAGGGGATACCTCTCCCTGTTTCTCAGAAATTCCCTGAATCACATCCGCAAATTCCCTATGCATTCCTTTGGGAAGCTTAAATCCAAAATAAGTATCCATCACAAAGGCTACGCCGCCCTTACCGGACTGAGAGTTGATTCTGACAATGGGCTCATATTCTCTTCCGATGTCAGCCGGATCTACCGGCAAATACGGAACCTCCCAGATCTTACTGTCTCTTTCCCGCATTGCCTGAACACCTTTGTTGATGGCATCCTGATGAGAGCCCGAAAACGCAGTAAATACTAACTTACCTGCATAAGGATGTCTAGGATGAATCGGTATCTTACAGCATCTTTCATAGATTTCTATGCTCTCATTAACTTTATCCACATTGAGCTTCGGATCAATTCCCTGAGAGAACATATTATAAGACACATTCAGGATATCCAAGTTTCCTGTTCTTTCCCCATTGCCAAATAAGGTTCCCTCCACACGATCCGCACCGGCAAGTAACGCAAGCTCCGTAGCGGCCACGCCTGTTCCCCTATCATTGTGTGGGTGGATACTTAAGATAATACTCTCTCTGTTTTTAAAATGCTTATTCATCCACTCAATTCTGTCTGCATATACATTGGGAGTTGTCATTTCTACCGTCGAAGGCAGGTTAATAATAATTGGATTCTCTTTGGTTGCGCCCCATGCTTCCTGAACCGCGGTACATATTTCTAATGAAAAATCCAACTCCGTACCGGTAAAACTCTCCGGTGAATACTCTAACGTAATTTTCCCTGGGAAATTCTTAGCCCGTTCTTTCACCCACCTGGTTCCCTGAACGGCAATGTTTGTAATTGCTTCCTGATCCATCACGAATACCACATCTCTTTGCAGGGTGGAAGTAGAATTATAGATGTGTACAATGGCCTGTTTACATCCACTGATTGATTCGAATGTTCTCTCAATCTGTTCTTCTCTGCACTGTGTCAGTACTTGTAATTTCACATCATCCGGAATCAGTTTTCTATCTACAAGCTGACGAAGGAAATCGTATTCAATCTGACTTGCTGCCGGAAATCCTACTTCAATCTCACGGAAACCAAGTTTAATTAAATATTGAAACAGTTCTATTTTCTCCTCGACTACCATAGGGTCGATCAATGCCTGATTGCCGTCTCTTAAATCTACACTGCACCAAATCGGTGCTTTCTCTATTTCTTTATTCGGCCACTCTCTTTCCGGATAATCTAAGACCGGATTCTTTTTATATCTTTTATAATTTAACATTATTTAAGTCCTCCATAACTTTCATAATTTGCGTTTTACTCTCTTTGCTTCGATTCTAGCTACGGAGTCGGTAAATTACGCTATAATTATCAATTATGAACAGCTTGTTTCGCCTGATACATTTAGCCCCAATTTTCTCACTTCTTTCCTTGTTTTTATTATACCGATTATGTATCATAAATATCGGCATACAAAAGCCAGCTCAAAGAGCCGGCTTATGATTCATTTATCGCTAAAGTTGTTTTTCAATTATTAACATATTATTTTATATTATGTTTAAATTATTCTCCGAGACCATTCTCAATAGCATTGACTAATGTCTTCAAAGCTATTTCTTCATCTTCGCCCTCGCAAACAAACTCTATCTCATCGCCACACTTTACGCATGCACCGAGCACACTTAGCACACTCTTAGCATTCGCAGTATTCTCTCTGAATGTGAATGTTATTAATGATTTAAATTGCATTGCCTCTTTACATAGGATGCCTGCCGGTCTTAGATGTAGCCCTGTTGGGTTCTTAATAACTACCTTTTGGCTTACCATACCCTTTTCCTCCCATTCATTCATATGCTGTTAGACTATATCTGCATACCTTCCACATACATACTATATCATTTTTTTACATACTAAACAAGTATTCTAATTAGTTTTATTTTTAAATCTACAACATAATATTCTGTATGAGTTCCGCCAGCTTTTTAGCCTCTGCATCTATTTGTTTCTTATCTTTTCCCTCTATCATAACACGTACCACGGGCTCTGTTCCTGATGGTCTGATGAGTACCCGCCCTTCACCGGCAAACTTCTTATCCAGTTCTGTAATCGCTTCTGCAATCTCCGGATATTCCATATATTTTTCTTTTTTATGATTGGGTACTTTGGCACTGACTAAAGATTGAGGCATCACTTCCATAACCTGCGACAGTTCCGATAAAGGCTTTCCGCTCTCTACGATAACTTCTAACAGATGAAGTGCACTCAGGAGACCGTCCCCTGTTGTATTTTCATCCAGAAAAATAATATGACCGGACTGTTCCCCGCCAAGACTCGCACCTATTTCTCTCATACGTTCAAGTACATAGCGGTCTCCGACTTTTGTCTGTTCTATTTTAATCTGATTTTTCTCTCCCATAAGGAAGAATCCAAGATTGCTCATAACGGTGGCTACTATCGTATCATTTTTTAATTTACCTTTATTTTTTAAATGTGTGGCAATAATCGCCATAATCTGATCACCGTCAATGATATTTCCCTGTTCATCCACTGCCAAAAGTCTGTCCGCATCCCCATCAAAAGCAAGGCCTACATTGGCTTTTTCATATACCACTCTGGCTTGCAGTTCTGCCATATGAGTAGAACCGCAGTTGGCATTAATATTCGTTCCGTCAGGATTGTTGTGAATTGCTACAATTTCTCCACCAAGTTCCTTGAGTGCCTCAACCGAAGTATAGTAAGATGCTCCTTCTGCGCAGTCAACTACGATTTTCAATCCACGGAAATCTACATTGACAGCCCGCATGGAATGATTAATATACTCTTCTTTTGCATCGGTACGATATTTAATTTTCCCTACGCTTTGACCCGTGGGAAACATTAAATCTTTCATATCGTTTTTTATCACCGCTTCTATTTCATCTTCCAGGGCATCTGATAATTTATAGCCATTTACATCAAAGAATTTGATCCCGTTAAATTCCACCGGATTATGGGAAGCAGAGATAACAACTCCCGCATCCACTTTATATTTTCTTGTGAGATAAGCAATTGCCGGTGTCGGGAGTACTCCCACATACACGCAATTGGCTCCAACGGAACACGCTCCAGCCATCAAAGCATTGGCTAACATATCACTGGATATGCGAGTGTCACAGCCGACCATAATTGTAGGCTTATGTTCATTCTCCTTCGTCAGCACATATGCCCCTGCCTGCCCCAAATGCATTGCTAAAAGAGGGGTTAAATCTTCATTGGCAACTCCTCTCACTCCATCCGTACCAAATAGTCTGCCCATCTAAATCCTCCTGTCATAATAACGATGTCATGGTCTTTTTTTTATATTTAACCGAACTGTTATTTTTTCTCTTAAACTAACATTTTCCGGCAAGTTAAAGGCAGGACTTACATCATAATATCCTTCCGTGACCTCTTCAAACGTTCCGTTTTCCAATAATACCGCAATATCTACAATTCCCTTTATTTCCTCAGGATTAATATTATTTACATCTTGCGGCAATCCGGTCACTTGAATGGTAAACTCTTCTTCATAAGTTGTAATGACACCGGAATAACCTTCCGGCAAATTCTGAATACTGATATCATCTTCGGACATTAATATATTTCTCGTTATCTCCGCTTGTATATATACAGCAACGGAAACATCTCCGTTAAAATCCGGGTCCGCCAGCTCAATATTGCCCGGCAAATATTCTCTGACATTAATGGTTGTTGTATAATCTTCCGTCATACCGGTAATGTCAATCGCAGTATCGGGTATTTCCCATGTTGAGAAGTTCTTAAGCGAATTAGGCTTTCCTGCAAGATTAATAACATCCGGCACGCTGCTTACAATTCCGGTCGCCCGATATCCGTTTGCAGGGGTACCCGTAAATGCGAACTTAATCGGCACTTCCTTGGTTGCAAGAATCTCTGCATTCACTTTTACACTGTTAATACTAAGCGTAAGGCTATCCTTAGACACTTCGTTACCTTCAATATCATAGAGTTTGATTTCAGTATTCGTGTTGAGATCACTGGTAAACCCGGTGATATCAACATTTACTTCTGCTTTGCTTATTTGGGAAACCACAGATTTAGGTCCTGAGATTCTGACCTGATTCTGATCCGGATATACATCTCCTACAATATAGTTAGAGTCTAATTTTCCTGTAGTAACAGCCTTAATTACTAATTGTATGGACTCCTTATCTTCTATATTCAATTTAACACTATCATGGCTTGCCTTGATATCATCTAAATCATCATTATACTTATTTATTGACAGCTTGATACCGATTGTATTAAGACTTGTGAGATCATTCATATCCGCTACAGCGATGATATTCTCTTTTCCGATTGAATCGATTATGGAACGAGGTGCAGTTACGGTCACTACATCTATACTGTCGCTGTCGTCCAGAACTTCATATATCTTACCCTGACTGGTTATTTTTTCTGTATCTCTAATTACTACCGGTACGTTATAAAATCTTTGTGGAACCGGAGGGTCATTAATATTGGTTACAAGCAGCCATAATATGCCGGCAAAAAGGATAGACCCAAATTTAAGGCCTAAATTATCAGTTAATTTCCTTTTCATTCTTCGCCCTTCCCTTCCAAAGTTTTCGTTTTTTATCTTCTAATGGTTTATTTTGAATAATGCGCAGCTTCTCTTTCAGTTTATCTCCGTCTAAATTGCGATCCAGCTGACCTTTATAAGCCACGCTGATCCTACCCGTTTCCTCGGATACAATGATTGTCATAGAATCCGTTGCTTCGGAAATACCGATTCCGGCTCTATGCCTTGTACCCAAATCTTTGCTCAGCTCCAAATTATCCGACAACGGCAAATAGCAAGTTGCCGATATGATACGATTTCCACGCATAATAACAGCACCATCATGCAATGGTGTATTATGTTCAAATATATTAATTAACAGTTGACTGGAAATAATAGCATCCACATCAATACCGGTTCTTTCATATTCTGATAAAGATTGCTCTTGCTCTATTACAATAAGTGCTCCGGTTTTCACTTTTCCCATTTCCACACAAGCTTTTACTATTTCGTTAATCGTACGATCAGTAAAAAGACCTTCTTCTCCTTTACTTGTTTCAAAAGGCAATATGGAGGAAATAAGATTCTTACGTCCCAGTTCTTCTAAGGCCTTTCTAAGCTCCGGTTGTAAGATTACAATAATCGCCGTAGCCGCAATTCCAACTACATTTTGTGCAATCCATAAAATTGTATTCATTTGAAAAATAGACGCAACAAGTAAAAAAATGGCAATGACCACTACTCCTTTTAGCAGTGACCAAGCCTTTGTATTCTTTACCCATACCAAAATATGATACAGTAAAAAGGAGATAATGATTATCTCCACAATATCAGTCCATCTGACATTAGGCATTCGTTTGAAATAAGTGTCTACAATTCGTGTAATTCGTTGCATTTTA
>CAYXCV010000138.1:4262-6092 GCA_964463365.1 uncultured Kineothrix sp. | reverse complement strand
TGGAAATCACTGAAAAAAGGATTACAAAAAGAAATGAATATTGATGTGCCGGGAACCGGAATCGCGTTTATTATACCGCTTTCCAGCGTTGGTGGTAAAAAGTCATTACAGTTTATGACAGAAAACCAGAGTTTTGAAAAAGAGGAGGAAGCCATATTGAAAGGAACCGAATATGAATTACTCGTAGTGGTTGCAAACCAAGGCTACAGTGATGCAGTTATGGAAGCAGCAAAAGAAGAAGGAGCCGGAGGCGGTACGATTATTCATGCCAAAGGTACCGGCATGGAACATGCGGAAAAGTTTCTTGGTGTTTCCCTTGCTGCAGAAAAAGAAATGATTTTCATTGTTACTAAGACAGAAAATAAAAATGAAATCATGAAAGCAATCATGGACCATGCGGGTATGGAGAGTAAAGCAAAATCTATCGTATTTACCCTTCCGGTTACAAGTACGGCGGGACTCCGTTTACAGGAAGAGGATAAATCAGAAGAAATAGAGGAATAATCTTACTTTATAATTTTATAATATAGAAGGTGTCGGCAAGCAGCAGCCAATTAGCTCTGAAAAGGTTCATAATCTGCCAGTAACCAACTCCACGCAGATTATACTCTTGCACAAGGGCAAATTTTTCCCGCAGGCTTCTGACATCTTCGAACCATACCTCATGCGTGATACCCTCACTTTCATACGTGAAAAAGGGTGACATAGCAACTTCATCAAAGCGTATGGCGGCATTATTTGCAATTGCAATCTGTACTGCCTCCGTATTGCTGATGGTGCGTGCTTCTGTGACTCCTCTCTCATATGGCAGAGGCCAATCATAACCATAGTTAGGAATCCCCAGGTTGATTTTATCAACGGGGATTTTTGTGATAGCATATTCCACCACCTCACGAACCTTATTGATAGGAGCTACAGCCATTGGGGGGCCGTAAGTATATCCCCATTCATACGTCATAAGTAATACACTATCTGCGGCTGCGCCTAAGAGTGCGTAATCCTTCCCCTGATATAAAAGCCCCTGCTGGTCATCGGAGGTTTTTGGAGCAAGTGCTACGGAAACAGGGTACCCTACAGCATTTACTGCGGTTCTTACGTTAGCTACAAATTCTGCAAATGGAACCCGGTCTGTGGCGAGAATGTATTCAAAATCAATATCTACTCCTTCATACCCTTTCTGGGCAATGACTTCCAATATATTATTAATTAGTGTTTGCTGTATCTCCATGTTATTTACGACCACTGAAATCAAGTAATTATTAAACTTGCCGGTTGCATCAAAAGGAGTCAGCGTAAGTATTGGAGAAGTGTTATATTCTTTGGCCAGGGCAATCATCCATGTATCATCCAGAGTAGGGGGAATCAATTCTCCGGTGGTTGTAAATCCATAGGAAAAAACAGATAAATAAGTAAGGTAAGGCAGGGTTTGTATTAAATTATCACGATTAATAAATGGATAGGCATATCCATTTGTAATAATAGTGAGACGATCCGAATTAGATTCACCAACGGTTAATAATAAAGCCTGACCAATGGCAAGGCGATATGGATAGACAAGTTGATTATTATAAATGATAGAATCAGTACTGATGCCGTAAGAAGAAGCAATGATATCAACAGTGTCACCCGGTTTTACTATGTAAATTGTCATAGTTTTAAATCCTTAGTGGTTTCAATTATTATATGCAGAAATAATAAAATGGTATCCATTATTAGAATGCAATATCAACACAACTTTACATAATAACAGACAATTGTAACCAAAAGGAAAAAGTGTGACAACATATGCGGTTAATACTTGCGAATAAAGGGAAAATTTGGTACTATTGT
>CAYXCV010000138.1:0-4162 GCA_964463365.1 uncultured Kineothrix sp. | reverse complement strand
TTACCGTTTCACTAGTTCTAGTAGGCGGTATTTCTTGTTGGCTTAATTACTCTTCCACACAGTCGACGTTAGAACAGAGTATGCAGGAAACCGCAAAGCAGGCAGCAGATAAAATCGAATATCAACTGAAAGCTACAATGAATCTGGTGGAAGTAATAGGAAGCATTGCCCGATTAAGTAATGAATCTATTGCCTTAGAAGACAAACAGGAACTTCTGGAGGGGTATAGGGTTAATTACAATTGGACAAATGCATCCATTTCAGATCAGACAGGAGAAAATATTTTCAACTCATCAATAAATATAAGCGACAGGGAATATTTTAAAGAAGCAATGACAGGGGTAACCACTATTAGCGACCCGATTTATAGCATGGATACAGGCGAACTAATTATTACGGTTGCTTCACCTTTGTGGGATAATGGGAAACAGAATACAACGGTAGTAGGTGTTGTATTTATTACCATAGATGCAATGGTTCTTTCGGATGTTATGTCAGCTCTTAAAGTGAGTGAAAACGGGGAAGCATATATCATTAATGCAGGCGGTGATACGATTGCACACCCGGACTATGAAATTGTAAAAGTAGCTGGTAACACAATAGAAGATGCCAAGACCGATAAGTCTTTGAAACAATTTGCAGCACTGGAAGAAAAAATGATAAGAGGAGAGTCAGGATATGGCCAATGCAAGGAAGAAGGTCAACAGAAGATTCTTGCATATGCACCGGTAGGAATCAATGGATGGAGTCTGGCGGTAACATGTCCGATTAATGATTTTATTTCTTCAAGTATTATAAGTATTGTTATAACATTAGCACTTTTGGCTGGAACTCTTGTAATTTCTGTAATTGTGGCAAGACGTATGGGAATAGCAATAGGAGAACCTATTAATAAATGTGCAGATAGATTAGCGCTTCTGGCAGAAGGTGACTTAGATACACCGGTACCAGATTTACAGACGAAAGATGAAACTTTGATTTTGGTAGATTCCACAAGAATTATGGTGGACAGAATAAAGAATATTATTGGGGATGCGGATTATATTTTGGCAGAAATGGCAGATGGTAATTACGCTGTCAGAACCCGAATCGGTGATGATGCATATGTTGGTGGATTTAAGCAAATGATACTATCAATCAGAAAATTAAACAGAACTATGAGCGAAACATTATCTGAAATACAGGAAGCATCCACTCAGGTAGAAGCAGGTGCGATGCAAATGGCAGAGAGTGCGCAGAGCCTTGCAGAAGGAGCAACTGATCAGGCAGGTTCGGTAGAGGAACTTCTCGCTACTGTATCTGAGGTAGCCGGTCATGTACAGGAAAACACAAAAGTTACAGATAGCACTCATGATAAAGCCAAATTAGTTGCAGCAGAAGCAAAAGAAAGTCAGGGAAAGATGCATGAACTGACAGGTGCCATGAACAAGATTGAAGATACTTCTAACCAAATCAGTAATATTATTGAAGGGATTGAAGACATTGCGGCTCAGACGAATCTGTTGTCATTAAACGCAGCAATCGAAGCAGCCCGTGCAGGTGAGGCAGGAAAAGGATTTGCAGTTGTTGCGGATCAGATCAGAAAATTAGCGGAACAAAGTGCTGAGTCTGCGGTAGATACCAGAATGCTTATAGAAGCCTCCATATCCGAAGTAACTAACGGCGGAAAGATAACGAAAGAAACAGCAGAATATCTGGATTTGGTAATGGAAGGTCTGGATGAAATTCTAAACTCAGTAGGAGATATAAGGCGAGCTTCCGATAAGCAGGCAATAGCAATGAAGGAAATTGAAGGGGGCGTAGAGCAGATTTCTCAAGTAGTAGAGAATAACTCCGCTGCTGCAGAGGAAACATCTGCAACAAGTGAAGAGCTTTCTGCACAGTCAGAGAGTTTAAATAGTTTAATCAGACGTTTTAAGTTAAGCTAGAAAAAAGAAATAGAAGGAGCATATTAGTTCAATGAATTATGTGGGCGCGTACGAAAAATTAAAGCAATGCGGACAATTGCATGTGCTGGATTATTATGAAGAGTTAACAACAGAAGAAAAAGAGATTCTAATTAGCCAAATTATGGAGACTGATTTTGAAGTGTTGAAGTATTATAAGAATAATACGACCAATAAAAAAGGTAAGATAACTCCTTTGGCAGCGATGCAGCTTGCAGAGCTTGAAGAAAATAAAGAGAAATACACAGCAACAGGGCTAAAAGTAATCAAAGCTGGAAAAGTAGCAGCGGTACTTTTGGCAGGCGGAATGGGAACAAGACTCGGCTCTGATAACCCTAAGGGAATGTTCGATATAGGCATTACGCGCCCGGTATTTATTTTTCAGAGAATCATTGAAAATTTATTGGATGTAGTTAAGATGGCAGACGCATGGGTACATTTGTTTATTATGACAAGTGATAAAAATCATGATATTACCATGAAGTTCTTTGAAGAAAAAGATTATTTTGGCTACAATAAAGAATACATCAGCTTCTTTAAGCAGGATATGGTTCCGGCATCTGATTATAACGGAAAAGTATATATGGAAGCAAAAGGAAAAATGTCAACTTCTCCCAACGGAAACGGTGGGTGGTATTCCTCCATGAATAAGTGGGGGCTTTTGGATACTGTAAAAAAAGAAGGAATAGAATGGCTGAATGTGTTTGCAGTAGATAATGTATTACAGCGGATAGCGGATCCTTGTTTTGTAGGCGCGACAATAGAAAACAATCGTGTTTCCGGAGCTAAGGTTGTTAAAAAGATGACACCAGATGAAAGAGTGGGCGTTTTGTGTTTGGAGGACGGAAAGCCATCGATTGTGGAATACTATGAGCTGACTGAAGAAATGAAAGCTACAATGGATGAAAACGGGGAGCCGGCTTATAATTTCGGAGTGATACTTAACTATATTTTCAGAGAAAAAGATTTAAAAGAAATTATGGAAAAACAGCTCCCTTTGCACGTAGTGGAAAAAAAGATTCCTTATATGGATGAAAAAGGTAATTTTATACAGCCGGAGGAACCCAACGGATATAAGTATGAGACCTTAGTTCTTGATATGATTCATCAGGTTGATAACTGCCTGCCTTGTGAAGTGGACAGAAATAAAGAATTTGCCCCAATTAAAAATGCAACCGGCGTGGACTCGGTGGAAACTGCGAGAAAGCTGTGTGAAGGAAATGGTATTGTTTTATAGCATATAACATTTTGACAGCCATTCTTAACATTGCTATATTGACAATATGCAATAATAGGTTAAACTAAGAGTAACGAAAAGTATTATAGAAAGGCATGGGCATTGAAATGGCAATATTAGTAACAGGCGGCGCAGGATATATCGGGAGTCATACAGTTGTTGAGCTGCAGAATTCCGGACATGATGTAGTTGTTTTAGATAATCTTAGCAATTCCAGTGAGAAATCATTACAACGGGTGGAAAAAATAACAGGTAAGAAGGTTCCTTTTTATAAAGCGGATATATTGGATAGAGAAGCATTAAACAAGGTTTTTGAGGCGGAAGAGATCGACTCTTGTATTCATTTTGCAGGGTTAAAAGCAGTTGGTGAATCCGTGGCAAAACCGTGGGAGTATTATGAAAATAATATCACGGGAACATTAAATTTAGTGGATGTTATGAGAAAACATAATGTTAAAAATATTATATTTTCTTCTTCTGCGACCGTATACGGTGATCCGGCAATAATTCCGATAACGGAAGAATGCCCCAAAGGACAATGTACCAATCCATACGGCTGGACGAAATCTATGCTGGAGCAGATTTTGATGGATATGCAGAAAGCAGATCCTGAATGGAATATTATTCTTCTTCGTTACTTTAATCCAATCGGAGCGCATAAGAGCGGAACAATCGGAGAAAACCCCAATGGAATCCCCAATAATCTGATGCCCTATATTACTCAGGTGGCTGTCGGAAAGTTAAAAGAGCTTGGAGTGTTCGGCAATGATTACGATACACCGGACGGAACAGGGGTAAGGGATTACATTCATGTAGTTGATTTGGCAGTCGGACATGTGAAAGCGCTGAAGAAGATTGAAGAAAAAGCAGGGCTATGCATTTATAATCTCGGTACAGGTACCGGATATAGTGTGCTTGATATTGTTAAAAACTTTGAAGAAGCAACAGGCGTGACAATTCCATATGTAATAAAAGAAAG
>CAYXCV010000137.1:0-6094 GCA_964463365.1 uncultured Kineothrix sp. | reverse complement strand
TTTAAAGTCCAAAGATTTGACCCATTCCCGAATCAGCAGAGGTCTTATCCACATTTTACTTAACTTGAACCACAAGGATTTGACGAAGTACACAGAAAATGATTATATAGGCTACGCCCGCATACTTGGTTTTCGAAAAGAATCTGCCAAGCTCTTGCGTGCCATAAAAGATAATGCATCCATTCCCCTTATCTCAAAGCTTGCCGATGCCTCATTGTCACTGAGTCCAGAATATCATTCCATGCTTGAAAAAGATATTTTGGCCTCAAATATTTATGCATCTGTTGTCTCTTCTAAATATGACGTGCCTTATATCAATGAGTTTTCAAAACAGTTAGTTATTGGAAATAATTAAAATATGAAAAGGATCAATCATGCACACTTTATATGTAACACATAACCATAATTACCACACCCCCAATCATTTTTCAACCATCACTTCGGCCATTGAATCGCTCCCTATTAAAAATAATATTCCAACCATAATAAAACTAGAAGAAGGAGTTTATTATGAAAAAGTTGTAATTAACAGACCGAATATTATGATCATCGGAGAGTCCCCACAAAATACAATCATTACCAACGATGATTATGCCAATCATATCATGTCCGATGGTAAGAAAATGGGTACATTCCGCTCATATACCATGTTTATTGATGCAAATAATGTTACGTTGAAACATCTGAAAATATGTAATTCCTCCGCACCCAGATGTGAAGTAGGACAAGCAATCGCCCTTTATGCTGACGGGGATAATCTCTACATCCACGATTGCCATCTTATAGGAAATCAGGATACTCTATTTACCGGTCCGCTCCCACCCTCACCGTATGAACCAGGAGGCTTTACCGGACCAAAAGAATTTTCTCCGCGTATCAATGGGAGACAATTATATGAAAAATGTTATATTTGTGGGGATATTGATTTTATATTCGGAAGTGCCACTGCTTACTTTAAAGAATGTACCATAGAATCACTGAATAATGGCAGTATTGATAAAGATGAAAACGGGATGCCTATTTATGGCTATATTTCTGCTGCATCCACACCGAAGGGTCAGAAATATGGTTATATCTTTGAACATTGCAGCTTCCTATCTAAGGATTGTCCTTCTAAAAGCATCTATCTTGCCCGCCCTTGGCGTAATTATGCCCAGTCAATATTCATTAACTGCTTTATGGATGATTGCATACATCCCGCCGGTTTTCATGACTGGAATAAAACAGAGGCTCATACTACCGTATGTTACGGGGAGTATAACAATCATGGCAAAGGAGCAGATACCGATTTACGCGCTTCCTTTTCCCATACTCTATCTGAGAAGGAAGCAGACATGTATACCTTGGAGAATGTGCTAAACAGTTCAGATTATTGATGTGTGGGCTCTTCTTCTATTTCGTAAGGATCTTTTTCCTCAGGAATATAAAGATTAAAAACCCGGTTATAGTAGGCAGACATGAAATATGCAAGAATTCCCACTCCAATTGTTAAGGTTATAAAATTGGCTAGAACGATGGTCGTATTTAAATATAAAACTAACCCTACCAATATAGCCATCTGTATCGTATATAAGAAATGCTTGCTGGCTAACACAAAAGAATATTGAATCGTCCTGGTTATAGAATTCACAAAACGAGCCTGAACTGCGAATACATATAAGAGCGTAACACTGTAAGGAACCAGCAATACAAAGGCACCTGCTTTGAGCATTCCTCCCAATTGATTCCCCATTTGATTACTGAGAATGATATCCAGCAATAGAATTGCACCGCCTGCAAGAAATATAACAAACAGAATGGTAGACTGAAGAAAGTTCTCCCGGAAAGACTTGAAAAAGTTCCGCGTCACATATCCCTCCTGTTTATGTAGTTTCATACAACTGTAACAAAGAGCTGTTGTTGATGCTCCCATTGTTATGATTGGCAGAGAACAAAGAAGCCATAAAATATGAAGCCACCAAATATACCCCAGTGTAGTAAAGAAACGAAATACTACATTATCAGCATCAAATATTTTACTAAGCATGTTATCATCCTCCACATTTTATCTATACTTTGAAGTTTATGACTCATCCCATAACTTCTGAATGTACTGTCTTGACCAAACTGCATTTTCCGGGGTTGTGTTTTCAAGCGTCACATGAATATAAGGTTTCTCGTTCTTTATAAACTTAATAATACTATTATAATCCATTTGACCGGTTCCTGCAGCAACAGAAATCAATTGATCACCATCTACCACATAATCTTTAATATGAACCACTGCCACATCTTCTCCCAGTACCTCTATCGCCTCTTCTACAATCTCTTTCTGCCTGTCGTAATTACTGATATCCAATAAATTAACAGGATCCAAAATAACCTGTAAATTAGGAGAATCTACCGCATCCAACACCTGTCTTGCCCTTTGAGGATTATACACAATATGCTTAAACACCGGTTCAATGGCAAAAATAATGCCCATTTTCTCCGCATATCTGACAATAGGGGTAAGATTCGTAATAAATGTTTGCAGTGCTTCCTCACCATGACATGCTTCTTCAAACGTATATGTTTCATTTGGTGCACCGGTCTCCGTACCGGTCACTCCGCAGCCAAGCAAAGATGCAAATCGAATATGATCCATATATTTTCTTTGTATTTCTTTCAGCTTTTCTGGGTTGGGATTGGCAAGGTTAAGATAACAACCAAGTACAGCAATATCTATATGATTTTCTGCAAATAATTTCTTTACATACATCGCAAATCCCGGGGTCAATGCGCTGCCCTTTACACTATACTCATGGATTACTTTTGATAACGCCAAATGTCCGCAAGCAAATCCCTGATTCTTTGCAATATTCAATCGTTCCGGAAGTGTCCCGTTTGCTATATCATGCAACCGTATTCCTAACTGCATCTTTTTTCCTCCACTTTCTTACTCTATAACATCTACATTATGAAGTTCCACGTTCTCACCAATCTGTCCTTTTACTTCCACGTTATTTAATACCAGTTTACCTACATTGTGTGCACAAATACCTTTCTTGCAGCAAGGCTCTACTCCTACCGACATCGCCGGTACATCTTCCCTTGCGTCCTGTGCATAGGAAACAGAAATATTTTTCATTATAATCTCTTCTATCTTCAGTTCCGGAAGCCCTTCATAAAACGCTGCCGCCACGTGACAATTGTCACATTTGATATCTTCAAATATAAGCTTTTTAATTTGAGGTGTTCTCTCATCTACCGGATACACCTCTCTGGACTGTACGTATTCACTCTTACCATCCGGATCACAAAAATAAAAGCAATTCACAACAAAAGGAGTCATTACATGATCCATATAAATATTACGGAATACAATCTTATCAAGGATCGCATCTTTTCCACGCCCTCTTCTTGTTTTAATTCTAAGTCCTCTGTCTGTATGTCTGAATATGCAATCCTCTACTAAAAGTTCATTGACCCCACCGGCCATTTCGCTGCCAATCGTAACGGCACCATGCCCGTTCTCCATGAGACACTGTCTGACATGAATATTCGTGGACGGAGTTTTATACTTTCTGCCCATATATATTTTTCCTGATTTCAATGCAATACAATCATCTCCCAGAGAAAAACGTACCCCTTCAATGACTACATCTTTACAAGATTCCGGATCCAAACCATCCGTATTGGGAGAGTCCTGCGGATTTTCAATATTTAAGTTACAAAAATGTAGGTTTTCACTAAAATAAGGATGTATCATCCATGCCGGACTATCATGAAAGAACAGTCCTTGTACTTTGATATTTTTACAATGACTTAAAAAGAGCATTCTGGGTCTGAATGCACCCACCATCACTTTTGCGTCATGCCACCAGTTCTCTTCTGATGCATTACCGTTAATGCTTCCTTCCCCGTACAAAATCACATTTTCAACATTCAGACCTGTAATAATTCCGGCAAACATCGGAAGAGGATTCCCCTCCCAGCTTCCAATGTTATACTCGTCCTTTTCATCATAGCTTTCAATCATGCCCGGAAATATCGGATAATTCCATCTATTATCATCAGCAATCAGCTCTGCACCCTTTACCACTTCCATGCGGATACCGCTCTTTAGAAAAATACTGGTAATTTTATAACTTCCGGCCGGTATCAGAACCCTTCCCATTTCAGGACAAGCCATGATTGCTGCTTGTATGTAGATGGTATCATCCTGTATACCGTCACCAATCGCACCAAACTCCCTTACATCCAAGGTTACAAATTCATAATCCGTTGTCACGTGCAAAGCTGCGGATATTCTTTTATCATCATTTGGTTCTTTTATAGTAATTTCATATTCTGTCTCGGGCTTCAAGTCAAAAATTGTTGTAATAACCGTGTTTGTTTTTTTATAAAATATTTGATTTAAGTAAATATTATACTCTTTATACGTATGATAACGACCTCCATCAGCAATCTCAAGAGATATACTCCTTGCCGTTTTCATAATAAGCTTTAGTTTCATTTACTCCTCATTTCTAGTCTTTAAAAGATGATTCACCAACTAATTTATATTATAAGAGAAGAGGGTGTTAATTACCACCCTCTATCCCGTTAAATCTTTCTATAATATCCTGTTTACCCTTTAACACCACCGGCGGAAATACCTTCCACAAATTGATTCTGAGCCATGAAGAAGACAACCAGTGAAGGAACAATAGAAATCAGCGACGTAGCCAATACTCTATTCCATGCAAATCCATTATCTGCATCCATGGAAAGCTTAACAAAAATTGCTGCCGGATAGTTTGCCGGAGTTTTTACATAGAGCAACGGTCCCATAAAGTCATTGGATGACCACATAAACTGGAACAATGCACATGATACAATTGCAGGCATCAACATCGGCACAATGATTTTGGTTAATGTCTGCACCACATTACATCCATCAATTTCCGCTGCCTGCTCCAACTCCTTGGGAACATTTCTTAGAAACTGTATCAACATAAACACAAAATAAGTATCTGTTGCAAACATGGTAGGCACAACAATCGGCAAATATAAACGAGAGTCAACCCAGCCTAACTTGGTAAATAGTATAAACTGAGGTACATTTAAAACTACTTGAGGAAGAAAAAGTGTTGACATTAAAACAGCAAACAAAAATCCTCTTCCTTTAAAATTAAATCTACCGAATCCATATGCAGTAATTGTTGCTGATATAATTGTAAATACTACTTTAGGAATTACATAGGAATAAGTATTGATCATAGACTTCCAAATATTGATATCACCGCCATAGCTCTTCATTGCATTGCGGTATCCGTCTAAAGTCGGTTTTTGAGGAATAATCCCTATACCTGAAAATATTTCAATATTATCTTTAAACGTCGCGCCAATCATCCATAGAAGCGGGTATATCATGACAAGTCCTACTGCTATTAAGATGAAATAGCGGAAAAATGTGGACAGCGCTCTCTTTCTTTTCATTATAATATTTCTTTGTTCCATTGATATCTGTGCTGCTGACATATCATTTACCTCCCTTCATCATCTGAGTAATATACCCAATATTTTTGGCTTATGAAAGAAATTGACGTGAATATCATAAGAATAATAAACATAACCCAAGCCATCGCACTTGCCATACCCATTTCATATGTTTTAAATGCACTGTTATATATTAATAGAGAAATTAGTGTTGTTGAATTTCTCGGTCCGCCTTGTGTAATGATATAAGGTCCATTAAATTCCTGGAATGCCTGAACCAACTGAGTTACCAGATTATAAAAAATAACCGGTGTGATCAGTGGAACCGTAATGCTAAAGAACTGTCTCCACTTACCTGCTCCGTCAATGGATGCGGCTTCATACAAGTCCAATGGTACGCCTTTAAGCGCTGCCAGGAAGATTACCATAGCAGAACCAAACTGCCACACACGCAGCAAGCAAATTACAAACAAGGACCAGGAAGGATCACTGAGCCAACTGGGACCTGCAACTCCTAAAAACGAAAGAGCTGTGTTTAATAATCCATCATCCTTAAATACTGCTTTCCAAAGAACTGCTATTGCAACTGAACCACCCAAAATAGAAGGAATATAATATGCTGTTCTAAAAAAGTTAACACCTTTTATTTTAA
>CAYXCV010000136.1:5692-6131 GCA_964463365.1 uncultured Kineothrix sp. | reverse complement strand
AGAAACAGAAACAGACCTTTTTGGTGAGCAAGCGGTTCTTTGCGGTGGTGTTTGTGCTCTGATGCAGGCAGGATTTGAAACATTAACAGAAGCAGGATATGATGCAAGAAATGCTTACTTTGAATGTATTCATGAAATGAAATTAATTGTAGATCTTATTTATCAGTCAGGATTTGAAGGAATGAGATATTCCATATCCAATACTGCTGAATATGGTGATTACATAACAGGACCAAAGATTATAACAGACGAGACTAAGAAATCAATGAAGAAAATACTGGCAGATATTCAGGATGGAACTTTTGCAAAAGATTTCTTACTTGATATGTCAGAGTCCGGAGGACAGGCTCACTTTAAAGCAATGAGAAAAATGGCTACAGAGCATCCGGCAGAAACAGTTGGGAAAGACATTCGTAAACTTTACAGCTGGAATAACGAA
>CAYXCV010000136.1:5427-5682 GCA_964463365.1 uncultured Kineothrix sp. | reverse complement strand
TTTAGAGCATTGTAAGATAATTTACAATGCTCTTTTTATATTCTCATTTGCATATTATTATGATAGAATAGTGACCAAGTGAGTAGATAAATGAAAGTAGGTAGAAGTAAATTATGATTTATAATAATGTATTGGATGCCATTGGGCATACGCCGATTATTCGATTGAATCGGATGAATGATAACATGGAATGTGCGGAAGTTCTAGTAAAATTCGAAGGACTTAATGTAGGAGGTTCTATCAAAACAAGAACTG
>CAYXCV010000136.1:0-5408 GCA_964463365.1 uncultured Kineothrix sp. | reverse complement strand
ATAATATGATTCGTCAGGCAGAGAAGCAGGGTATCCTTCATAAGGACACGATTATTGTGGAACCTACCAGTGGTAATCAAGGAATCGGGCTCGCATTAATAGGAGCAGTCAGAGGTTACCATACCATCATTATTATGCCTGATTCAGTCAGTGAAGAACGAAGAAAGCTGGTACGCCACTATGGTGCTGAGGTTATTTTGGTTCATGATGCAGGCAACATTGGAGAATGTATCGATGAATGTTTGCAGACAGCATTAAAGATGGCGGCAGAGAATCCTAATGTGTATGTACCGCAGCAATTTGAGAATCCAGCCAATCCCTTAGTACATAAACATCATACGGGCCTTGAAATCATGGAACAAGTAGCAGGACCGATTCATGGATTTTGCTCCGGTATCGGAACCGGTGGAACAATCAGTGGTATCGGAGAGGTTTTAAAGGCACAAAATCCAGATATAATAATATGGGCAGTAGAGCCGGAAAATGCAGCCATACTTGCAGGCGGAACTATAGGAACTCATTTGCAGATGGGGATTGGGGATGGTTTGATTCCCAAGAACTTAAATCAGAATATTTATGATGATGTTTATATCGTTACAGATGAGGAAGCGATTCAGACAGCAAAGGATTTGGCGCGCCTGGAAGGAATTATGTGCGGAATCTCCAGTGGTACCAATGTGGCTGCGGCTCTGAAACTGGCTAAAAAGCTGGGAAAAGGCAAAACTGTCGTAACTGTTCTGCCCGATACCGCGGAAAGATATTTCTCTACACCGTTATTTGAAGGTGAATAAACACTATAAAGATCAGAAAAAAGTTTGATAATATTGAATCAGTGTATTCATAGCTCCCGTCATAGTAATTTTGGCGGGATAGGCGAAACCAATCTGCCTTTTTGGAATCTTATGTTTGAATTTTAATTCGCGTAAGGTTCCATTTTTAATATCCTCAGATACAAAATCCCGGATAACACATGCGATACCAAGACCTGCTTTTGCAAAATCAATGGATAAATCCATATTATTAACTTCTATAATATTCTTTAAGGTAACTTGATTTTCTGAAAGGAAATTATCTGCATGCTTTCTGGAAATATTTTCTTTACCCAGCATAATAAAGGATGCATCTTCAAGCATAGTTTCATTTACATAGGTAATAGATTTATTATTTTTCATAAAAGGAGCTAAGTAAGCATCTGTAGCAACAAAGGTATCTTCGATTGTATTTATGGGAAGATAGGATACCGCGGACATACCAGTGTCAAATTTCGGCGGTATGCCTACAAGTCCGATTTCTATTAAATTTTTACTCAAGTCAGAGATAGTTTCAAAAGTAGACTGACAGGAAATCGAGATTTTTATTTTAGGATTTTCTAAGATGAAATTTTTAAGCAGCGGCAATAATACATATTTACAAAGGGTAGTACTTACGCCAATGGAGAGGGTAGTACTGCCTTCTGATAGGACGGATTTTAATTCTTCTTCTCCGGTTTGTAAGGAAAGCATAGCTTTTTCTACATGCTTAAAAAGCAGCTCCCCTTCGGAGGTCAGCGTTACCCCGCGGGAGGAACGGTGGAAAAGAGAGACACTTAGATTTTCTTCTAATTTGGCAATGGATTTACTGATAGCGGGCTGACTGATATATAGTTTTCTTGCAGCTACTGAAAAGTTACGGCAATGTGCCACTTCGTAGAATATTTGATACAGATTCAAATTTTGGTCCATATAATCCCGTGCCTCCTATAGTGCTAAGTTATTTTGAATGCCTCACATGAATATTAGTAATTATAACATTGCATATACATAACTACAAGTTATGATTACCATGATTATTTTATATTTTTCAAAATTGTAATCTTATGTTAGAATTAATATAGTTAGAACAAATGATAAGAAATCGATCAATCATTTTAGAGGAGGAATAAACAATGGGAATGACTATGACCCAGAAAATTCTGGCAGCACATGCAGGTCTTTCAAAGGTAGAGGCAGGACAGTTGATAGAGGCTGACCTTGATTTGGTGCTTGGCAATGATATAACAAGTCCGGTTGCAATCAAGGAAATGGAGAAAATGAAGGTTGAGGGTGTTTTCCATAAAGATAAAATCGCACTTGTACCGGATCATTTTGTTCCAAATAAAGATATCAAATCAGCAGAAAATTGCAAATGTTTAAGAGAATTTGCATATAACAATGAGATTACTAATTATTTTGAAGTTGGAGAAATGGGTATAGAGCATGCATTATTGCCTGAAAAAGGATTAACAGTAGCCGGGGATGTTATTATAGGAGCAGACTCCCATACATGTACTTATGGTGCATTGGGCGCATTTTCTACCGGAGTCGGAAGTACGGATATGGCTGCGGGGATGGCAACAGGAAAAGCATGGTTTAAAGTACCTTCAGCAATTAAATTTAATATCATAGGCAAGCCTTCCAAGTGGGTTAGCGGCAAAGATGTTATCTTACATATTATCGGTATGATTGGTGTGGATGGAGCACTTTACAAATCCATGGAATTTGTGGGAGAGGGAATAAAGAACTTAACAATGGATGATCGATTTACCATTGCCAATATGGCAATTGAAGCCGGCGGTAAAAATGGAATCTTCCCGGTGGATGATCAGGCAATTACTTATATAAAGGAACACTCTAAGAAACCGTATACCATTTATGAAGCAGATGAAGATGCTGTTTATGATGAAGAGTACACCATTGATTTATCTACTCTCAGACCCACCATTGCTTTCCCCCATCTTCCTGAGAATACAAAGACAATTGATGAAGTAACCGAAGAGATTAAGGTGGATCAGGTGGTAATCGGTTCTTGTACCAATGGACGCTTAGATGATTTGCGTATTGCGGCAGAAGTGTTGGAAGGCAGACATGTGATAAAGGGGATGCGCTTAATTATCATTCCGGCAACACAGGCCATTTATATGCAGGCAATGGAAGAGGGACTTTTAAAAACATTTATTGAGGCAGGAGCCGTTATAAGCACACCTACCTGTGGTCCATGTCTTGGCGGTTATATGGGAATTCTTGCCGAAGGCGAGAGATGTGTATCTACCACTAATCGAAACTTTGTAGGACGTATGGGGCATGTGAAGTCGGAAGTTTACCTGGCAAGTCCGGCAGTGGCAGCGGCCAGTGCTATCACAGGTAAAATATCCAGCCCATACCAGTTGTAATCAAGATAGAGAATGGAGAACGTATATGAAATCAGCAAAAGGAATTGTATTTAAATATGGCAACAATGTGGATACGGATGTAATCATTCCAGCAAGATATCTTAACACCTCAGATCCGGCAGAACTTGCAGCACATTGTATGGAAGATATTGATAAAGAATTTATTGAAAAAGTGAAACAAGGTGATATTATAGTAGCAGATAAGAACTTTGGATGCGGATCATCCAGAGAACATGCACCTATCGCAATAAAGGCGGCTGGGGTAAGCTGTGTCATTGCAGAAACATTTGCAAGAATTTTTTATAGAAATGCGATTAATATTGGACTTCCAATTATAGAATGCCCTGAGGCTTCAAAAGGAATTGAAGCAGGCGATGAAGTGGAAGTAGACTTTGACTCGGGTATCATAAAAAATATGACCAAAGGAACACAATTTAAAGGTCAGGCATTCCCGGAATTCATGCAAAAGATAATTGCATCGGAAGGTCTCATAAACTATATTAACAATAAGTAAAACCGGAGCCGTTTTGATACGGCTCCTTTCCAATTGCTTGCATTTGACTTGCAAACGTATGTTCACTGTGATATGCTTATAATCGAATAGATCCATATAGGAGAAAAACATTGAAAAGATATGATTTTATATTAATCGGGCTGATTTTGGTACTGGCTCTTATATGGGGATGTTTTCAATTTTTCATATGGGGAAGGGATGGTGCCGTTGCGGTTGTTTCACAAGACGGACAGGTTATAGGCAGTTATTCACTTTCTGAGGATATGGAATTAGAGATTACCGATGATAGAGAAGGAAAGAATACACTTGTTATAGAAATGGGGCAAGCAAATATAACAGAAGCGGATTGTCCGGATAAGCTATGTGTGAAGCAAAAAGCGATATCAAAGAACGGAGAAAGTATTATTTGTCTTCCGCACCGTTTGGTTATTGAAATAGCAGGCGGTGTTAATCCTGATATCGATGCCTTGGCCAGATGATAATGTGTAGATTAATTATGGAAAGGCATAGATTTAATATGAAAAACAAAACAGCATACATAGGTACACTACTTGCTTTTTCATTAATTTTATCATATATAGAGTCGTTGATTCCTTTTTATTTTGGTATACCGGGAGCGAAATTAGGACTTGCTAATTTCGCGATTCTTTTCACATTGTATCTTTACGGGTGGAAAGAAGCATTGCTTGTTGATATTCTCAAAGTATTGTTATCCGGCTTTATGTTTGGAAATTTATTTATGATACTTTATAGTATGGCGGGAGCTATTTGCAGCTTTATAGTAATGTGTCTGCTTAAGAAAACCAGACATTTCAGTATTATGGGTGTCAGTGTTGGCGGCGGAGTTTGTCATAATATAGGACAGCTTTTAATTGCTGTCTTAGTAACACAAACTCCGGGAGTTTTATACTATCTTCCGGTTCTGCTTGTTTTAGGAACTGTTACAGGTCTGTTGATAGGTTTAATTACTTCTAAAGTCTTAAAGCATATGAAAGGATGGAATAATAACATATGATAGCATATATAAAGGGCGAGATTACGGATATTACAGAAGATAATCTCGTATTGGAAAGCAATGGGATTGGCTATAATATTAAGATTTCAGCATCTACAGCGGCAATCCTTCCGGAATTAGGTGAGGTAATGAAAATATATACCTATACCAGTGTGCGTGAAGATGCATTCCAGCTATATGGATTTTTAACAAAAGATGATTTAAGTATCTTTAAGAAATTAATTACAGTCAGCGGAATTGGTCCCAAAGTGGGATTATCCGTTCTTTCAGCCTTAAGTGCGGATGAACTGAGATTTGCTATAGCTGCCGGTGATGCAAAAGCAATTAGTAAAGCACCCGGAGTGGGAAAGAAGACTGCCGAGAGAGTCATTTTGGAATTGAAAGATAAGATTTCGATAGAAGATTCCTTTGCAAATATAAGTGGAAATAGCAGGATGGAATCCTTTGAATCCGGGACTCATGCAAGTGCGAAGAATGAAGCAGTGGAAGCATTGACTGCATTAGGCTATTCTTCGTCAGAAGCATTAAGGGCTGTAAAACAAGTAGTGTTAGAAGAAGGCATGAACACTGAGGAGATATTAAAACAAGCTTTAAAATATATTTTTTAATTGCTTACATAATTTAATGGAGTATTGAAATCAAATGGCAAAAAGAATGATTGAAACAAACATTACAGAAGAAGATGTTAAAAT
>CAYXCV010000135.1:0-6220 GCA_964463365.1 uncultured Kineothrix sp. | reverse complement strand
GAGGAGTATGATAAATACTATGTAATGATTGTAAAGGAAAAAACCTCAGAATTCTGGAAAACCGTATATGAAGGGGCTAAAATAGAAGGACAGAACAATAGTATCTATGTGGAATTGCTTGGGACTAATTTATCGGCAGAATATTCCAGAGACGAGCTGATGGAGATTGCGATTCGATCTAAAGTAGACGGTATCATTGTGGAAGCTGATGAAAGCCTCAAAATGACGGAATTAATCAATGAAGCCGCAGAACAAGAGATTCCCGTGGTAACAGTTCTGGGAGATAATACAGCAGCTCTGCGTAAGAGCTTTATCGGTGTTGGCAGCTATAATCTTGGCAGGGAATATGGCAGGCAGGTGATTGAACTGCGCGAAAATGAGTCCAAAGATGCACTGATATTGTTAAGCGGAAGTGCTGATGGTCCAAGTCAGAACGTGTTGCTTTCCGGCATTCAGGAAACCATTGATAATGAAATGTCTGAAGAAGGTAAGGCACTGATAGATATCAAAATTGTGGATGATGAGAGTACATTTTCAGCAGAAGAGTCTATAAGAGATATTTTTATAAATAGTGAGCAGCTTCCTGACATAATGATATGTCTGGATGAACAAAGTGCTGCATGTGTCTACCAGGCAGTAGTAGATTATAATAAAGTAGGTGAGATCAGTATCATAGGATATTATGATTCCCCTACTATTTTGCGTGCAATAGAGCGAAAAGTGGTCCATTCAACCATATCTATCGATGCAGAGCAGATGGGGAGGTTCTGTGTAGAAGCTTTAAATGAATATAATGAGACAGGATATGTGAGTGAATATTTTTCTGTAGATGTTACTGTTATCAACTCCGAAAATGTAATGGATTATATAGGAGGTGACAATAATAATGAGCAATATTAAGTTAAGTCGTATCAGGAATATGTCTTTGAGGACTAAGATATCGATGGTACTGATGGCTACCAGTTTGATTATATTTATAGTAAATATGTTTATGTATGTAAATATTAATAATCTTGTGAATCGGGTGGACATGGTCTATCAAGGCAATGTGAAGCTGAATGAGCTAAGTCAGGCTTTGACAGATGTACAGACCAGCATGACTTCATACCTTAATACCAAATCTTCTGATTCTATGGAAGACTATTATAGAAGTGAACAGAATTATCGCCATATGACAGAAGAATTAAATGACACTATATACAGTAACCCATTACAGTTGATGGAAAGAAATATCCGCCATATGTCTGCCAACTATTTAGAGATTACGAATCAGGTGGTAGAAGCCAAAAGAGGTCGTAATGTTGAGAAATACAATGTGCGTTATGAAAGTGCCAGCAAATTGTATAATTATATCAGTATCTACATAAACAGTTTGAATAATGAACAATTTAAAGATAATTCCTATACTTATCAGGCTCTTTCTATTTCCCTTAGATCCTTGGAGTTAATCAGCAGTGGGGTGCTGATCAGTGTATTTGCATGCAGCATCCTCTTTACGATTGTTCTCACAAGAACGATTACCAATCCACTGAAAACTTTGGCCGTTGCAGCTAACGAAGTGGCAAAGGGGAACTTTGATCAGGAGCTTTTGGAAGTCCAGTCCGAAGATGAAGTTGGGGTCGTGACAAGAGCATTTAATAAAATGATTGTCAGTATCCGGGCATATATTATAAGAGTGAAGTCAAGCATGGAAAAAGAACGTGCCATGAAGGAGAAAGAGCTGATGATGGAGGCACATTTAAAGGATGCCCAGTTAAAATATCTTCAGGCACAGATTAATCCACATTTCCTTTTTAATACATTAAATGCCGGTGCGCAGCTTGCGATGATGGAGGAAGCGAATAAAACATATGACTATGTTCAAAATATGGCGGATTTTTTTCGTTATAATATGAAGAATAATGAACTGGTAACATTGGAAGAGGAAATAGAATTAGTAGATAATTATATTTATATATTAAATGTGCGTTTTTCAGGAGAAATACATTTTAAAAAGAATATTGATGAAAGGTTTATACATAGGAAGATTCCCAGTATGATTTTGCAGCCCATCGTGGAAAATAGTGTGAGTTATGGCATAAGCGGTATCGATTGGGAAGGCTGGATTACGTTGTCAGTCTTTGAATTCGAGGACAGCATATGCATCAGCATACGGGATAACGGCATAGGAATCGAACAGGATAAGATTGAGAAGATACTATCCGGTAATTTGAAAAGTGAGGATATTTCGGATAACTCTAACGGAATCGGTCTTGACAATGTCATCAATCGTTTGAAGCTGTTTTTGGAAAGCGATGATGTAATTGATATTGTAAGTGAAGGGGAAAATAAGGGAACAGATGTAAGAATTTATCTTCCGGTGGATGAAAAGGGGTATGACGATGTATAAAATAATGCTTGCAGATGATGAGGGTATTGTGATTGACTCATTAGAATTTATTATAGAGAAAGAATTCGGGGACACATGCAGTGTCGAGTTTGCCAAAACAGGGCGGAATGTAATTGAGCTTGCAGAACGTTTCCGACCTGATATTGCTATTATGGATATTCAGATGCCTGGTATCAGCGGGATAGAGGCAATGAAGGAAATCAGAAAGACAAATGCAAATGTAATCTTTATCGTGATGTCGGCATTTGATAAATTTGATTATGCAAAAGAGGCAATCAATTTAAGCGTTATGGAATATCTGACGAAACCCATTAACCGGGATAAGATTGTTCAGGCGCTTAAAAAGGCTATGAGCCAGGTCGATGATGTACGTACAAGAAGAAGCAATGACTTGCTTGTTAAGGAAAAACTTGAAACAGTAGTTCCTATTATTGAGAATGGTTTGATTTATAACTTTATGTTTCAGGAATACTTTGATGAGGACGTAGAGAAATATAAAAATCTTCTTGGAATTACAGAAGATTACGGCTATATGATAGGAGTCGTTTTTGGAGAAGAGCAGGAAGGCAATTATATGACCAATGCAGTGGGGGTTAGCGTACGTCTGCAAGAGCATTACCGGGAAGTAAGAGATATGATCAAAGAGTATTTTCCGGGAATCGTAGGTTCTCTGATGGCCAATAAGATACCGGTAATGGTACCTTATTGCCGACCGAAGATGGATTATAACGAACGAATCGAGCTGATTGAGAAGTCAAGAGAACTTTCACGGAAATTAAAAAAGAAATTGAATATCAGCTTCCGTATCGGTATTGGTTCGGTTAAGAATCTTTATGCACAGCTTGAATCTTATAATGAAGCATTAAAATCTCTGGTTAATTCAACAGGGAGGGTTGCACATGCGGAGGACTTGCCGCTTGCCTGTGAATATGAGGAGAGCTACCCCATTGATTTAGAGAAGGAATTATTTGAATCGATTACAAGAGGTGATGTTAAAAATACGATAGTTTATGCTTCACGATTTTTTGACTGGATGGAAGAAGCCTATCCCAACAGTTTAATGGATATAAAATTAAAAGTAATAGAATTTGTATTATTTGCAGAGAATCTTGCCTATAAAAATGGAGGTATGGTGTATCAGTTTGATGCAAGGACAGAATATTTGAAGGTAGTCATGGAAGCGCAGTCTATCGGCAGCATGAAACAATGGTTTGTAGGAAAGATGTCTGATTCTTGCAGGAATATAGCGACAAAGCGGGAAGAACGTTCAAGCAGTGTAGTGGAAAAAGCAAAGGAATATATCGCTAATTATTATAATAAAGATGTATCATTAGATGATGTTTCCAGAGAAGTTAATATCAGTTCATACTATTTCAGTAAAATATTTAAGGAAGAAACCGGTCAGAATTTTATTGAGTATTTAACCAACATACGAATAGATAAAGCCAAAGAATTATTACTAGATTCAGAGTGTACCATGAAGCAAATTTGTACCATGGTAGGATATTCGGACCCTAATTATTTTAGCCGCTCATTTAAGAAAAAGGTGGGGGTAACACCGACAGAGTTCAAGGAGGGAGTATAAAGCAAAATGAAGAAGAGAAGATATACGACAGTTATTTTGATTCTTTCACTTTTGATTTCGGGGTGTGGTGTGAAACAGGAAGAGAATACAGGCAGTGCTGATCAGCAAGAGGATAAGATCCAGATCGGGATGTGTTTTGATTCTTTTGTAATTGAGAGATGGCAGAAGGACCGGGATGTGTTTGTTTCTACCGCAAAAGAATACGGGGCAGAAGTTAACGTACAGAATGCCAATGGAGATGTTGAGGAACAGATTAGGCAGATTGAATATTTTATTGATAAGAAAATGGATGTTATCGTTATTATTAGCATAGACGGTGACCCATTAAAGAGTGTAGTTCAGAAAGCAAAGTCGCAGGGCATTAAAATTATTTGCTATGACAGAATGATCAAAAATGCCAATGCTGATTTATACATTTCTTTTGATAATGTGGCAGTAGGTACTTTGATGGCACAGTCTCTGGTGGATAGCGGGGCCAAAAAGGTGATTATGCTTCAGGGACCTATTACTGATCATAATGTGGAACTTGTCAAGACGGGATTTATGAAGGTTATCAGGCAGAATAATGTAAGGGTTATTGACAGTATTAATTCCGAAGGATGGCGGCCGGAAATTGCCGGAAACTATATCTATGAGAATCCTGACAAGGTAGATCGTGTAGATGGTATTATGTGTGGCAATGACAGTTTGGCCAGTCAAGTAGTTCATGCCCTTGCAGAAAAACGTATGGCAGGGAAGATTACAGTAGTCGGGCAGGATGCAGAGTTAGAAGCGTGCCAAAGAATCGTGGAAGGCACGCAAGTTATGACTGTTTATAAATCGGTGGAAAAATTAGCACAGACAGCAGCAGAATATGCAATTATACTGGCTATGGGCGGAGACCTTTCAGATAATACATCCAATAAGGTAACCACCATTAATGACGGTACTTATGAGATTCCCTTTGTAGTATTAGAACCGGTTAGTGTAACGAAAAGTAATATTGATGATATCATTATCAATAGTGGTTTTCATTTAAAAGAGGATGTATATTTGAATGTACCTGCTCTTATGCCGGATTAATATTGCATAAAAGAACAGGACATTTTTGGTCAAGATGCTAAATAGTGCAATATAATGCTAGCATTTATGAATTTTTATTATACATTATGCCAAATATTTGAAGAAGATAGCAATCTTATCCTGCTTTTTTTATGTTATATTTTGATTGTAACAGAAACATAACTGTTGACAAACATAGTTAAGGGAGGATTTGTTAATGAAGAAAAAAGTTTTAAGTGCATTAATCAGTGTAGCAATGGTAGCAACACTTCTTGTTGGATGCGGAAGCAAAGAAGCAGCAACAACAGAAGCACCTGCAGCAACAACAGAGGCTGAGGCACCCGCAGAAGCACCTGCACCTGCTGAGACAGAAGCAGAAGCACCTGCAGAAGAAAGTGCCGGCGGTGGTTTGATTGGTGTAGCAATGCCTACAAAAGATTTACAGCGTTGGAATCAGGATGGTTCTAACATGGAAGCAGAGTTAAAAGCAGCAGGATATGAAGTTGACCTTCAATATGCAAGTAATGATATCCAGACACAGGTTTCCCAGATTGAAAACATGATTTCCAACGGATGCAAGCTGTTAGTTATTGCTTCTATCGATGGTGATTCATTGGGAACAGTTCTTGCACAGGCAAAAGACGCAGGAATTCCGGTTATCGCTTACGACCGTTTGATTATGAACTCTGATGCTGTTACATACTATGCAACATTTGATAACTACATGGTAGGTACAAAACAGGGTGAATATATTGAAGACGCTCTTGACCTTAAAAATGCAGACGGACCTTTTAACCTTGAAATATTCACAGGTGACCCAGGTGACAACAATGCAAGATTCTTCTATGGTGGTGCTGTAGATGTTCTTCAGCCATACATAGATTCCGGTAAATTAGTTGTTCAGTCCGGTGCAGTTGAATTTGAAAAAGTTGCAACAGCAGCTTGGTCTACAGAAACAGCTCAGTCCAGAATGGATGCTATCATAGCTTCTTATTATGCAGACGGAACAAAATTAGATGCAGTTCTTTGCTCCAATGACTCTACAGCACTTGGTGTTGAAAATGCACTGGCAGCAGCTTATACAGGAGAATGGCCAATCGTAACAGGTCAGGACTGTGATATTGCAAACGTTAAGAACATGATCGCTGGAAAACAGTCTATGTCAATCTTCAAAGATACACGTACACTTGCTACACAGGTTGTAT
>CAYXCV010000134.1:0-6403 GCA_964463365.1 uncultured Kineothrix sp. | reverse complement strand
ATTATCCTTTTTATGAGGTTATTCTAGTTTTCGAATTCCAATCAAGATTTCTCACCTGATTCTCATACAAAACATCCTTTGTAATTAAAATGGGCTATTGTCATCCTGATCACTTGCTCCTGCTCCGGTTACACTTCCAAGTCCTGCCGGAGTAGAGCTGTCACCCAACACTTCAAATCCGGTCTCCGGATCAACTAACGCTCCGGTATCAGGATCCACTGCGTACCCGGTTTCGGGATCAATGGGGAAGGTTTTCCATACTCCTGCACGGTTCGTCTTTTCACCTTCCGAAGTGTCACCGGTTTCGGTGCCATCGTCCACGGTGTTACCTTCAGTAACCTCATTATTTTCACCCGTAGCATCAGCCTCTTCGCCTTCATCTTCTCCTTCGGTATTTCCTTCACCTATGGTATCCCCATCCTCCACAGGAACTACCGGAGTCATGATTTCAATCTGCAATGCTTCCAGTTCTTCTCTTTCTTCCTCTGTCACTTCTTCTGTCATAAAGATGCCCATATAAGGAAGCACCTCTGTCAGAATATTCCTTACGATTCTCGTGGCATATTTTGCATCAGCCTGAGCCTCAACGTTGGGTCTGTCAACCACTACATAAATGGCGATTTGGGGATCATCTGCCGGCGCATATCCCAAAAAGGATACAACATATTGACCGTTTTTTCGTGGCAAAGTTTCTGCCGTACCTGTTTTTCCACCAATCATATAGCCTGCCGGACGAGCTGTTTTACCAGTACCTTTTTCACCGGAAACTACCAGATTACAATACTCTTTTATCGTCTCCGAAGTGGTGGTTGAAATCGTTTGCTTCAAAATCCGCGGCTCTATATTCTGTACCGTAGCTCCGCTTGGGCTGATAATCTTCTTTACCATATGGGGTTCGTAATAATTACCACCGTTAATCAGCGAACAGAATCCACTAATCATCTGTATCATCGTTACATTAAATCCCTGCCCAAAGGAATTGGTCGCCAGTTCCGTGGGACCCATTGTGTCTTTATTATATACAAGGCTGGCGGTTCTGGACTCACCAGCCAGGTCAATATTAGTTTTTAAACCAAAATTAAATATATGCTGATAATTAATGAAGGTATCCTTTCCGGTTGCCATACTAATATACATCATAGCTACGTTACAAGATCTTTCCACACTTTGAGCTACCGTTAGCGTTCCGTCTTCGCCATACTTATTATGGCACTTGATATCATAATCTCCCACATGCAGGAAACCATTGCATGTATATTTCTCATCTCCGGTAATTTTACCTGAATCAAGGGCTGCCGCCACTGTAAAAGGTTTGGAAACAGAACCCGGCTCGTAGGAATCATTGATACAGTAGTTTCTCCATAAGGAATTAAAATTCTGGTTCACCAATTCCTGGTCTAAGGAGGCTAAGTTTTCTTTGGTAATATATTCTCCGGTTTTATTACCCAGCTTATCTACCATCGGCATTCCGATTAAATTATCCGGATTCTTCGTGTCATTTAAGTCAAATACCGGGTAACTTGCCATAGCAAGAATCTCACCGCTGTTAACATCCATGATAATACATCCGGAGTTGTTACTGCCATTTCTTTCGTCTATATTATTCTTGTATTCATCGTCATATTTTTTTAAGTATTTTTCAACAATACTCTGTATATTGGCATCAATGGTCGTTACAATGGAATTGCCATCTACTGCACTTATGGTTGTCCTTTCCAGGGCGGAATCATCGTTTAAATAACCATACTCCCTACCCGGAGTTCCACTAAGCGTATCATTATAAAATTGCTCCAATCCATACAGTCCATTGTTGTCACTAGTTGTAAATCCAATGGCATCACAAGCCAGTGTGTTGTTGGGATATCTACGTTTATACTCCTCTTCAAACCATATCCCTTTTATATAGACACCATTTTTTTCATCAGCCTCCAATGCTTTGAATCCGCTTATTTCTTCATAGGTCAGCTGCTTTTTTAATATATAATAAGAAGAATTAGGGTGAGTTGCCAGTCTGGAACGGATAATAGATGTATCAATTCCCAGTTCCGACTGCACAGCAGCAACGGTTGGTTCTACAAATTTCTCATCAGAGAGCATAATATTGGCATCCAATATGACATTATATACTTTTTCACTGACTGCTAATTTGGTTCCTTTGCTGTCCAGAATATCTCCTCGTCTGAAGGGGATGGACATGCTGTCATATCTCTGCTGTGAAAGCACTTGTTTCTTATACTTTTCTCCGCTTTCTTTGTTAATTAAAATTAATTGTGCCGTTAATCCTATGAAAGCCAGCAACACTAAGATAAATAGTACTACCAGCTTTTTTTGCATGCCTGTTGTAAATCGACTCATTTGTTTTTGATTATTTTTGCTCACGTAACACCTCTTTAATCAGGAATATCTGAGATTTGCCTTACAAAATCGCTTCCCTCTCCTGAAATTGTGATAATCTGTCCTTCTTCAGCGTAGTGCATCCCTAATTCCTGAATGGCAACCCTTTTCACCTCTTCCAGGTCAATACTGCTTGTAATTCTGCTATATGTTTCATCATTATCCAGTTTTAAATTATTTAATTCGCTTTCTAATCTGGAAATGCTCTTAATACTGTTTGTAATATCTGATTGCAGACCAATATATTGCATCAGAATCACTCCCGCTACCAACATGGCAAAGGATAAGAATAACACGTAAGCGAAGTTCATATGGTATGCCTTCTCGCGGTTCTTTCTTGCCGTATGGCTCGTCTGTTTTTGCGGCTCGCTTATAACATATGTACCTTCATTCAGTCTTCTTACTGTGTTGCCATGTACATAGGCATTATTACTTCCTGTATATACTTGTGGTTTTCTGTTTGTAGTTTGTGCTCTGCCTTTATATTGTGCCATATAGATATCCTACTCTTTCTCAAACTCACTAGCCCTTTTCAAACACTCGCAATTTTGCGCTTTTAGAGCGTTTGTTTTCCAACAATTCTTCTTCGCTGGGTAAAATAGGCTTTCTGTTAACAGCTCTTCCCTTTGACTTGTTTCCGCATACACATACCGGAAAGTCCGGTGGACATGTACATGGATTCTCATTTTTCCTAAATGATAGCTTTACAATTCGGTCCTCTAAAGAATGAAATGTTATAATGCATAATCTCCCACCCGGATTCAAAAGATCAATCAATGTATCTAAAGAATCCTTTAAAACTTCTAATTCTCTGTTGCATGCAATCCGTATCGCCTGAAAGGTTTTCTTAGAAGGATGTCCCCCTGTCTGCCTCATTTTTGCCGGAATCGCCGCTTTTATAATTTCATTTAACTCCCCGGTTGTCTCTATCTGCTTGTCCTGTCTTGCTCTTGCAATATGTTTTGCAATATTCTTCGCGAACTTGTCCTCCCCATAATCTCTTATCATATGAAACAATTCCGTTTCTGAATATTCATTAACAATATCTTTGGCACTAAGTAACTGTCTGGTATCCATCCTCATGTCAAGTGCCGTATCGTATTTATAAGAAAAACCTCTCTCAAGTGTGTCCAGTTGGTAAGATGAAACACCTAAATCCAGCAATATCCCATCTACCTTATCTATGCTAAGTTCTTTCAGTACTGTGGAAGCATCGCTATAGTTACTTCTGATGATTGTAACTTTGTCTGTAAAAGGAGAAAGACGTTTCGTTGCAGCATTTATTGCCGCCTCATCCTGATCTATTCCAATCAATCTTCCACCTACTGACAATCGCTTAGCTATTTCATAGGAATGGCCTCCACCTCCCAGTGTTCCATCCACATAGATGCCTGTACTGCTTATCTCCAAATTGTCTATTACTTCCTGCAATAATACGGAGGCATGTTTAAATTCCATTTACTCTCCTCATCTGTTCTTATATACCAAGCCCCAGCTCCGACATGTGCTCTGCAATGCTTTCAACATCTTCATAAGCAGATTCATCATCCCATCTTTCTTTGCTCCATATTTCAATTCTGCTTGCTACTCCAATAAGAACAACATCCTTATTTATTCCTGCAAAATCTTTTAATACCGAGGGAACCAGAACCCTTCCCTGCTTGTCCACTTCCACACTCGCCGCTCCTGCAAGGAAAAAACGAACGAACGTTCTCGCATCCTTATTCGTAAGAGGCAATGACTTAAGCTTTTCTTCAAAGGCAGTCCACTCCGCATGATCGTACACGAAAAGACAGCCATCTAATCCCTTTGTAATAACAAACTCTTCACCGAGAGCTTCACGAAATTTTGAGGGAATAATCAGCCGGTTCTTAATATCGATTGTATGGTTGTACTCTCCCATAAACATAAAGCTCACCGCCAGTTAATCACTTACTGAATAAGTGTTTGTTTTTAAAAAAGTAGTTCTGCCACTGTGATGTGTAAATCTGCCACTTGGATATGGGTTTTATAATAAATTCCCCACTTTTTTCCACTTCACACCACTTTTCACCACTTTTACTCTGATTTTATACTAAATTAGCATGTTTGACAAGTGAAATTTAATAATTTCTTAATAAAAAAAGCACTTTCCAGTTTCCCGGAAAGCACTTTTCATAATTGGAACTATATGTTGTATTGTTGTTTATTTTTACCACAATATATAGGTATTACACATTAAATCTAAACATTATTACATCTCCATCTTTTATTACATATTCTTTTCCTTCCATCCCTACAAGACCTTTTTCTTTTGCTGCTGCCATAGACCCTTGTTCTAATAGATCTTTGTAATTTACAACCTCTGCTTTAATAAATCCTCTTTCAATATCCGAATGAATCTTTCCTGCTGCCTGGGGTGCTTTTGTTCCAATCTTAATTGTCCATGCTTTCGTTTCTATCTCACCGGAAGTAAGAAAACTATGCAATCCTAAAATCTGATAGCTTGCTCTGATTAATTTCTCAAGTCCGGATTCTTTTAAACCCAAATCTTCTAAAAACATTGCTTTCTCATCATCATCCAGTTCCGCAATTTCCTGTTCTATCTGTGCACAGATTACAAACACTTCACTGCCATTTTGGGAAGCAAATTCTCTGACTGCCGCTACCCCATTATTATCCGCTCCGTCATTGCCCAAATCATCTTCTGCCACATTTGCTGCAAAAATCACCGGTTTATATGTGAGTAAGTTAAATGAGCTAAGTAAAGCAAGTTCTTCTTCATCCTCCGTCACATAACTCAGTGCCATTTTCCCATTTTCTAAATGCTCTTTTATTTTTAGAAGCAAATCATATTCTTTGGCTAAGGTTTTATCCATTCTTGCGCCCTTGCTGGTTTTGGCTATTCTTCTATCCAGAATTTCCATATCTGAAAATATAAGTTCCAAATTAATGGTCTCAATATCTCTGATAGGATTGATGCTTCCGTCCACATGTACTACATTGCTATCTTCAAAACAACGAACCACATGTACAATTGCATCTACTTCTCTGATATTGCTTAAAAACTGATTGCCAAGCCCTTCACCTTTGGATGCTCCCTTTACCAAACCCGCAATATCTACAAATTCTATCACTGCCGGTACTATTTTCTTAGAGTGATTCAAATCACTTAAAAGTTTCAGTCTTTTATCCGGAACCGATACGATTCCTACATTGGGATCAATGGTGCAAAACGGATAGTTTGCAGACTCCGCCCCCGCCTTTGTCAATGAATTAAATAAAGTACTTTTTCCCACATTGGGCAGACCTACAATTCCTAGTTTCATTTTTCATTTATCTCCTTATATATTATAGATTTTAATCTTGCTTAATACTTTTTCTGTTCTTTCAGTTCTTCGTACAGCAGTTTATAATTATGATACCTTACAGAACTTATCTTACCTTCATCCAATGCCTCTTTTACTTTGCATCCCGGTTCATTCATATGGGCGCATCCCGCAAATCTGCAGTAAGGCTCATACTGTATGAATTCCGGATAATATTCCGGCAGTTTTTCCTTGTCCATATCCAGCAGTTTTAAGGATGTAAACCCTGGGGTGTCCATAATATAAGTATTTTCATTCAGTACAATAAGCTCCGAGTGCCTTGTGGTATGTTTTCCTCTTTCTATCTTCCTGCTGATATCTCCTGTTTCCATATTGGCCTCCGGATTCAGCCGGTTAATAATTGAAGACTTTCCCACGCCGCTGGGGCCTGCCACTGCTGTCGTCTTATTCAGAAGCAGACGATAAAGCTCTTTCATCCCCTCATTCTTACTTGCACTGACAAACAATACCTGATATCCGCAGGCTTCATAAGCTTGTCTTAATTCATTAATTTCTTCATCCGTGGCAATATCCTGTTTGTTAAAACAAATAATGCTTTTTAATCCCTGACTTTCCATCATAATAAGAAACCGGTCCAAAAGATTAAAATTCGGTTCCGGTTTCACAATGGAAAAAATAACAAGTGCCTGATCAATATTAGC
>CAYXCV010000133.1:0-6569 GCA_964463365.1 uncultured Kineothrix sp. | reverse complement strand
CGAACTGACCGAGCTGCCTGCGCTGCCAGATGGTCTGATGAATTTGTATTGCACCAACAACAAACTGACCGAGCTGCCTGCGCTGCCGGACAGGCTGACAATACTGTATTGCTCCGCCAACGAACTGACCGGGCTGTCTCTGAATAGTAACGCGAACTATACCATGATTAACGTGCGCTACAATTATATGACGGATACCAGCGCCGTCACCGGACAAACCCTTCTCTGGGACAGCACTAGTAATGAGTTTCGCTTCGACCCCCAGCATGCCGAAGGCTTTGTGCCGGTGAGGGGTATCACAGATGGTCCTGTGGTGGCTGTGGTAGGCATTCCCCTGACGCTGACCGCCAAGGTAGTTCCCTCCACTGCCACAGGCCAGAACATTCAATGGAGCCTTGCAACAGGGTCCGAGTCCCCCAACACCGCCAACGCGTCGGTCGAGAACGGCGTCTTTAAAGCCACGACGGCGGGAGAGGCGACAGTTGATGTTCTCATTCCTGACGGAATTGCCATCAATATAGCGCATATGGACGGCATTTCCATAGCCGTAATCGAAAAATTCTCCACCGTCACCCTGAATCCAGGCACGACCACGGTAGAAAAAGGTAAGTCCCAGCGGTTCTCCGCCGCCCTAGACGAAGTAGAGGCCGAAAGCAAATATTTTAACTGGTCGGTAGACAGCGCAGCGGGCTCCACGATTAGCGCAGGCGGTGTTCTCAGGGTTTCCGCCAATGAAACGGCTAAAACTTTGACGGTCACCGCTACCTTCAAGGGGGACACCAGGGAATCCGCCACCGCTGAAGTGACAGTGTTGGATCCCCCTGCGGTTATCGTAACCGAAGGCAGCAGCACAAGCGGCAGTTCCGGCAGTAGTTCCGGCGGCAGTACCCCGGCTGCATCCCAACCGGCCATAACCGGAAAACAGCCCAATATGCCAACCATAGGGGAAGTAAGCGTAACCGGTACGGTAACGGAGAAAGCGCTGGCTGTTACCGTCAGTGACCAAACCATAAAGGACGCCATTAAGGCGGCACAGGATGCAGCAAGAAAAGCAGGAAAAGCCAAGGATGGAATCGCGGTTGTGCTTCCCATCAGCTCTTCCACTAGCTATGAGAGCCTTTCCCTTACACTAAGCAGGGAATCTCTGGATGCGCTTAAAAACGCGAGCGTAAAGTCTCTAACCATCGGCTCCCCGGTAATCGACCTTACGCTGAATCAGAAAGCCATAGAGGCGATACGCTCACAGACCACCGGCAGTGTCACCGTTTCGATCGCAGCGCAGCATAAGCTGTCCGCAGCCGCAAAGGGATGGATTGGCAGCCGCCCGGTGTTCGACATCACCATCAGGGACAGCGAAGGGGTGACTGTTTCAGACTTAAAAGGCGGTATAGCTACCATTGGAATCGCCTACCAGCCGACCGGCGGTGAAAAGACCGGAAATCTCTGCGCCGTATATGTGGATGTAAACGGAAAGCCGGAGCTTCTCCCACATTCCAGCTATACAGACGGCAGGCTGATTTTCTCCCGCCCATCCCTCTCGGTCTACGGGGTGGGCTATAAAACCCCTGCTCCTGCCTTTACCGACACCGTGAACCACTGGGCAAAGGAGCATATGGATTTTGCAGCCAGCCGGGGATACCTTACCGGTACAAGTGCGTCCAAGTTCTCGCCGGATGCCGGAATAACCCGTAAGGATTTCCTTATGGCACTGGGTAAGCTCTCCGGAGCGGATGTCAGCAGCTATAAGACGAGCAGCTTTACAGATGTGCTGGACACCGACCCCGCCATGCCTTATATTGAATGGGCGGTGAAAAACGGCATCGCCAAGGACATCGGCAGCAATCAGTTTGCCCCGGACGGACTCATCACCCGTGAAGAAATGGCAGTGATGATGACCGGTTATGCAAAAGCTGTGAGCTATCCGCTGCCTGTTTCCAGACAGACCGTCACCTTTGCCGACCACATGGAGATCAGCGGCTGGGCAAAGGATGCTGTAAAAGCCCTCCAGCAGACCGGTGTTATCAGCGGCAAGCAGGGCAATCTCTTTGACCCTCAGGGTAACACCACAAGAGCTGAGGCTTCGGCCATCCTGCACCGCTTTGTGGAGCTTGTGATAGACGAGGGCACCGCGCGCGGCTGGGTACAGAACGACGCCGGACAGTGGCTGTATATTAATGCAAACGGCTGGTTGGCCGTGAATACCACTGTCGATGGCTACAAGATTGGTGAGGACGGCGCAAGAGAATAAGACACATTTGAATAAACTGCAGCTTCCGATAGGTTGCCTGATAGAGCCGCTTGTCTTGATTGACAGGCGGCTCTATATGTGGCAAGGGAGCGTTTGGAATACCCCGCAATTTAATGGAATGCCAGGGGCGAATTGTAATCCATGAGCATATTAACCGCTGAGGAAGAACCTGGATAATATAGGAAAGCAGTTTCCTGATAAACCAGCGTCTTCCTGCGCCATCTGGCTTGATGATAGCAGCCATGTAATATCAGCAAAAAAGCGTCGGGTCACACCTCGGCGCTTTTTCTAATGTGTTTTTTAGCGTTGTAACATACTCTGGGTTACAGATTATAAAAATCAGAATATCTATAACACTTCCTGCACTCGTCCAACCTGCCCGTCCTCAAGCTGCACCTTGATGCCGTGGGGATGAAAACTGCTCTTAGTCAACAGCCTCGCCACCATGCCTTCCGTCAGCTTGCCAGTGCGCTGATCGGCCTTCAGTACAATCTTCACGGGAAGCACAGTATATTCGCACGACAGACATCGGCATTATTTTGCTGGTTAAACTCGTTTTCTTATTTTATAATTTTCCATATTCTGCGCTTGTTAGAACCCTGGCGAATAAGAAAACCCTTGTCCTTAAGCGTTCTTACTGCTCGATCTACCGCCGATTTATTAATGGAAAGCTCAGTCACTACTTCGGAGATTGTTGCGGTCGGGTGTGATAACACATACTCTCGGATTCGGCTTTCGATTTCGGTAAGATTTATCGCCTCATTTATCGCCTCATTTATCGTCTCACCAACTTGAAATTGTTCAAAATTGGGATGAATATAAATCGTTGTAGAAAAGTAAGTGCGTCCATCATCCGTTTCAAACAGTGGCTCTGGCGATCCATTATTACGAAGCGCATTCCGGATTTTTCGGAAACCGGTATTGCGACCTTCCGTCAAATGCATTTCCTTCAAAAATTCACCGATTCTACGGTTTCTATACCTGCGGCTGTATACTCGGAACTCTTTTAAGCCTTCAGCACTAATAGAGCGGTCCGCACCTGGGTGACTGACAATGATTATTCTGTCCGGCTCCACTCGAACTTCAACGGGCTCCCTTTCATCGTAGCCTTCCTGCGTACTCCATGAGCAAGTGGATATTTTTCTCTATTGTGTAAATAGGGGCAAGTGTTAACCCAATAGCTTTATAATATCTTGCTCCAATTGATTAGGAGAAAATGCAGGAGAATACCGGCCAGCCATATTTCCATTACGGTCAATAAGGAATTTACCAAAATTCCATTTGATATCACCGGATTTATTGCCTAATGTCAGTACTTTAACTTTCTTCTCAAAAGAAGCCGACTCAGCATCACCCTGATCCACCGGGGCCTGCTCCTTGAGCCACACAAAAAGCGGACTGGCATTTTTGCCATTGACATCGATTTTAGCAAAGCGGGGAAACGTGGTGCTATAATTCAGCGAACAGAATTCACTTATTTCCTCATCTGTACCCGGTGCCTGCTTTAGAAACTGATTGCAGGGAAAGTCCAGAACAACAAGTCCCTTATCCTTGTATTTATCATATAGTTCCTGTAATGCTGTGTATTGGGGAGTGAGCCCGCATTTTGTCGCTGTATTAACAACAAGCAGAACTTTTCCTTTGTATTCAGAGAGTGATATCGTTTCTCCTTGATTAGATGTAACAGAAAAATCATAAATATTCATAGTTGGTCTCCTTTATAAGTTTCCGAGTATTTGGTAGAGAATGCGGTATAGAGTCTGGGCATCTTCTTGCGTGATATTAATACATTTACCGATTTGCTGAGGAATATTCAGTGCCTTTTGTTTTAACGCTTCGCCTTTATCAGTTAATGTAACAATCAGATTGCGCTCGTCTTCTATAGAACGGGTGCGAGTGACCAGCCCTTCTGCTTCCAGTTTTTTCAGCAAAGGTGTCAGCGTGCCGGAATCCAGGTAAAGACATTCTCCGAGTGACTTAACATTCATGTTTTTGTTTTCCCATAGAACCATCATAGCGATGTACTGGGTATATGTTAATCCAATTTCATCCAGGAAAGGTTTATACTTTTTAACAACCTCTCGTGCGCATGCATAAAGGGGAAAACAAAGTTGGTTCTCTAGTTTTAATGGATCGTATTGCATATAAGCATCCTCTCATTAAGCATAATTTAATTGAGTACAATTTAATTATAATCAATATAATAGAAAAGTCAAGACTTATTTATTTTTAAAAATATTAATGGCTTTCATTCATTATAAGATTATAATATAATGAAAAATATGACATGATAATTAAAGGAAGGGAAACATTATGGATTTGTCATATAAAAAGGCGACAATGGATGATATCAGTATGTTAGTAGAAACAAGAATAGAAGTTCTGAGAGCCGCAAATAAGTTAGATGATTGTGTTGATATGACGGATGTGAGAGAACAATCTTATGATTATTATAAAACAACATTGTCTGATGAAATGCATATAGCGTATTTGATTTTTGACGGAAGTGTGTTTGTTGGAACCGGCGGCATCAGTTTTTACCGTGTTATGCCGACGTTTCATAATCCAACCGGTAATAAAGCCTATATCATGAATATGTATACGAATCCCATTTACAGAAGGAAGGGGATTGCTTATCAAACATTAGATTTACTTGTTTTAGCTGCGAAGGAAAAAGGCATTACAACTATATTGCTTGAAGCAACAGATATGGGACGTCCTTTATATGAGAAATATGGATTTATAAAAATGAATGATGAAATGATACTTAAATAAAATAGGGAGGGTCTTATGTTAAGACATATTGTGGCTTGGAATTATAAAGATGGATTTACTGAAAGTGAAAACAAAGAGAATGCGCAAAAAGTGAAAGAAGAGTTGGAAGCGCTAAAAGATATTGTTAATGGAATCATTGAACTAAAGGTAAATATCAATACGTTATCTTCGGGTAATAGAGATATTATTCTTAACAGTTTATTTGAGGATGAAAAGGCATTAGATGCTTATCAGATACATCCTGAGCATGTACGGGTCGGTGCATTTATTGGAACCGTTGTGCAAAATCGTACCTGTATAGATTATTATGAATAGTTTGCTATTAATTTAAATTAATTTGAAACAGCAGAGCGGAAATGAGGTATATCATGAACATAAATTATATTTTAGAAAAAGATATAATTAATTTATCTAAAGAAGAATCAACTTCTATAGTAAATAATCTAATAAATAGAATGAAGACAGAATTTTCAAGAGAAGATAAGAGCGCAATATATGGTACGACTCAGCGTTTATTGGCATATAACTCCAATAAAATAGAGGGAAGTACTTTAACAGAAAAACAGACTGCCTCACTTTTTGAAACGGGAACAATTTTAGCAAGTGGTGAAATTTTTCATGCTAAAGACGTTGAAGAAACAAGGGGACATTTTATGTTGTTTAATGAAATGTTGAACACATATTCCAATCCATTATCAGAGGAGCTTATAAAAAAATATCATTATCGATTAAAAAGCGGAGTATTTGAAGACATTGCAAATGGATATCCGATTGGAGAATACAAGAACCGTAAAAATATGGTTTCTGATATTGTTACAGTTTCACCAGAGGAAGTCCCAAATAAAATGAGAGAACTCCTGTTATCATATGAAGCAGAACCGGTAAAAGATTTATCCATACTAGCGAAATTTCACTCTGAATATGAAAAAATACATCCATTTCAGGATGGTAATGGAAGAACCGGCCGGATACTTTTATTTAAAGAATGCCTACGACAAAGAATCCTCCCCTTTATTATTATGGATAAGAACAAGGCTCAATACTATGAATCGCTTAATCAGGCACAAAATGAACAGGACTATGCTCCACTAATAAGATTGTTTGCTCAAGAACAGCAATATTATTATTCCCTAATTAAATCATATTTGTTTATTTATGCTTAATGAGCCACTATAGAAACGCCGGAAGAGTTCGTGATATCTTTGGTGTTTACTTTTCGTTTTCCACGTCCATGGACAAACAGAATGTTATGTTCTGTGCAGTAAGCATCCAAAAAGAAGAATACTGCCTTTAGGTCCGTGGTGCGGCTCTCTTTATGGATGGCAAAATCTTTGATATAGTCTTAATTGAGAAGCATCAACGACTGCTGGATTTCTGCCTTTGGCAGAGTAAGTCTGATACAGCTTTGTGTAATTTAAATCCTCTGATTCATGGCTCAGAAGTCGGACAGAATCATCGTTAGGAATCAAACCTTCTAAACTTAATGGCTACGTTAGAGTATAATTTTTATTGGCAAGAATAATAAATTCAAATAGTTATGAAAACT
>CAYXCV010000132.1:0-6641 GCA_964463365.1 uncultured Kineothrix sp. | reverse complement strand
TCAACAAACTGAACGAGAGCTGCAATGACCAATATAAATACAATTGTCTGCAAATAGGTAATACCAAGTTTTACTAAGACAAATTCATAGATGACTCCCGAAACTACCGAAGCCAGTGTGATTACAAAAATAACAGACACCCCCATACCGGCAGCCGTATTTGTCTTTTTGGAAACTCCAAGAAAAGGGCACAGACCAAGAAACTGACTGAGCACGACATTATTTATTAATGATGAGCTGATTAATATAATAAGCAAATCTTTAATCATTGATCTCCCCCTCCTTTACTTCCTCACTATCTTCAATTTCTATGATTTCAATATCTTTTATATCTACTTTCTCGGTAGCAGATGTATCGTAAAATCTATGATTGCATCCTTTCTCCGGACAATTCAAGCAATCCTCACTGCAGCCGGATTGAATTTTAGTTACGTCTTTTCCTTTTTTTATCCCATTTAACCTAATCTTATTTTGTAGAGCGGTCAGTGCCGCCATAACAAAAAATGCTCCCGGTGCCAAAATGAAAATTGTAACAGGCACATAAGAATCAGGCATAATATGATATCCGAAAATCTCACCCGTACCGATTAACTCGCGGATTGCTCCGATACATGTTAGTGCAAAGGAAAATCCAAGTCCCATTCCGATTCCATCAAAAAGAGACAGAATTACCCTGCTTTTGGAAGCGTATGCTTCTGCTCTTCCTAAGATAATGCAGTTCACTACAATCAATGGAATATAGATTCCAAGTGAGTCATAAAGAGACGGAATAAATCCTTCCAGAAGTAATTCGAGTATGGTAACAAAGGATGCAATAATTACAATAAATGCCGGTATTCTGACTTTGTCCGGAATGATATCTCTAAGTAATGATATGATCATATTGCTTAATGCCAGGACAATCATAGTCGTCAGCCCCATACCAAGTCCATTGATTGCTGAGGTGGTTACTGCCAGCGTAGGGCACATTCCAAGCATCAATACAAACGTAGGGTTTTCCTTAACCACTCCACCTAATAGCCTTTCTTTGATACTATCCATTGTTATTACCTCCTTCCAGCAATCTTGTTTGGAAATAATAAAGTCCGGTATTCACACCATCAGTAATAGCACGTGTGGTAATAGTGGCACCACTGATTGCATCAATATAGCTCTCCTCTGCCGCCCCTTTAGTAATATCAAATTTCTTCACATTTTTATTGGCAAACTGAGGCTTCAGTACTTCTTCGGCACGCATTCCAAGTCCGGCAGTTTCTGAAATGGATAGTAAGGATATTCCATTTAATGTTCCATCACCTCGAATACCCATAATAAACCGGATATCTCCGCTGTATCCTTCATGGGAAGTAATTGTTATCACATATCCGATTTCCTCATTATTATCATTCACTGCTTTCATTACCTGTTCAATATCTACAGATGAATATCCCAGCGTATTCCATTCATCCTCCGATAGCATATCTATTTCTAAATCACTAAAAGATGCCGCATCTGTAAAGACTTCTCTATAGGCATCTTGTTTCGCTTTTTCTTTCTGGGCTGCTATGGGCTCCTTGGTTACCTGATATACGACTCCTAATATAAGACCCGCAAATAAGGTAATCACAAATAAAATAAGAGTATCCTTTAGCATATTCTTCATATCATGACTCATGCACGTTCCCTCCTTTTATGCCGAATGCTTTCGGAAGGGTTATTTTTTCAATCAAAGGCACCAAAAGATTACCAATGATAATGGCATAGGAAACACCTTCTGCCGATGGGCCGAACATACGGAAAATACCTGTTAATATACCCAGTAAAATACCATATAAATACTGACCCTTTTTTGTAATTGGTCTTGTTACATAATCAGTAGCCATAAAGAATGCTCCCAGCATCAAACCTCCACCTGCCAGCTGTGCACTAATATATGCCGGATCAATTCCCCTGCCTCCAAATAAACAAATGAAAATAATAAAACTAACTACATAACTGCCGGGTATTCTTAAATCAATGACTCCAAGCAGTATGAGAAAACAAGCTCCGATTACTATGGCAATCATGGAAGTCTCGCCGATTGTTCCTGCCGTCTTTCCGATAATCATATCTAAAATATTTACAGTCTCTCCGCTTTTTATCACCGCCAGAGGTGTAGCTCCTGTATATGTATCACATTCAAAGTTTGTCATAATGGGAGTAAAGGATATAAGAAGGAAACATCTTGCCGCTAATGCCGGATTCATAAAGTTCTGTCCCAGTCCGCCAAATAACATCTTCACTATCAATATCGCAAATACACCACCAATCACAGCAATCCACCATGGTGCACTTGAGGGAAGATTCAGTGCCAACAGCAAGCCGGTTACCACCGCCGAATAGTCTCCTACTGTTATCTTTTTATTCATTAGTTTTTCATATGTTAATTCAGTTAAAACTGTGGATGTTACTGTTACCACAATTAATATCAATGCATCTATTCCAAAATTGTAGATACCAAAGCCTGCAGCAGGAAGCAATGCAATAATTACTGCAATCATAATGCTGCTTGTAGATACTTTAGATCTTACATGTGGATTAGATGATACTTTCATCAAATTACTCAACTTTTGTGCCTCCTACTTTTTCCTTTTTAGCATCTGCATTCTATGCATCGATCTAATTGTCTGAGTCAGCGGTCTCTTAGCCGGACATACATAGCTGCAGCATCCGCATTCGCAACATTCCATGCCATAGTGCTGCAGAAACGCCTCTTCATTATAATGCTCCGCATATTCCGCCAATAAACGCGGTACCACTCTTTCCGGACATATCTCTACGCATTTTCCACAGTTAATACAAGCACTGGGTTCCATGCCGGACACATCATCCTGGGTCAGACAAAGAAGTGCTGACGCCGTTTTTGTTGTAGGTACATCAAGCTCAAAAATACTAAATCCCATCATAGGACCACCGGAAATAATTTTTACCGGCTTTTTCTTAAATCCTCCGGCCTCATCTATCAGCTCATGATAATTCGTACCCATTCTCACAATAAAATTGCCCGGATCTTTGATTGCATCACCGGTTACAGTAATCACACGATACATCAAAGGTCTTCCTAGCATGACTGCATTATGGACTGCTACAATCGTATCAACGTTATTCACAATACATCCAACGTCAGCAGGATGCACAGCGGAGCTCATACTTCTTCCTGTAGCTGCATATATAATCTGACGCTCCGCACCCTGAGGATATTTAGTTTTCAATGTTTTTACACTGATTCGTCTTTCATCCTTTGTAAGTTTCTTAAAAAGCTCAATACAGTCTGATTTATTATCTTCTACAGCCAAGATGCCTCTCGCATTTTGAAACAAGCTGAGGATAATTTTAAGTCCGCTAATAAGTTTCTCCGGTTCCTCTAACATTCTACGGTAATCAGAAGTAAGATAAGGCTCACATTCTGCACAGTTTGCGATGACATAATCTATTTTTTCAGGATTCTCGGGTGATAACTTAATAAAAGTGGGAAAGCCCGCACCACCCATGCCAACTACTCCCGCTTCTTTTATCCTTTGTATAATTTCCTCTTTGGACAAATCTTCATAGGAATCTACCGCTGAATATTCCACCTCGTCATATTTTCCATCGTTTTTAATCACGATACTCATCACATTGTCACCTGTAACAATTCTTCGTGGTTCAATTGCCTTTATCGTACCTGATACACTTGCATAAATCGGTGCTGATATATAATCGGAAGATTCCGCAATTTTTTGTCCTGTTAAAACATAATCTCCTTTTTTTACAATAGGAGTTGCAGGTGCACCCATATGCTGAGATAGAGGATATACTAAATCCCCTTTAGGCTCCACTGCTTTAATAGGCTTATCTTTCGACATATCTTTACCATCGTATGGATGAATTCCGCCTACAAATGTTAACTTTGCCATTTTTCGCCCTTCTTTCTTTCATTTTGCTTATTCTAATATACTATTTTTCTACAAAAAATACTACTGTAAATTTTGAAAACATGGTATCATAATCAGAGATAGTATAAAACATTAAGTAAACACAATATTATTAAAATCCGTCCGTTATTATGGACAGAAGGAGCTATATGAGAACACTAAGACAATCCATTCATCTTCCGAATATTAATTATCCTTTGAATCACATTGCCCCACTTGAAAAAATATTATTTCTTGATATAGAAACTACCGGATTTACTGCTAAAAGTTCTTCCCTCTACCTGATTGGTACTGCATATTATGAATCCGGGAAATGGCATGTGAAACAATGGTTTGCTAATAATTATGAAGAAGAACAATATATACTCTCTGCATTTTTTAATTTTGCCATGAGTTATACTCATTTGATTCATTTTAACGGTAATAACTTTGATCTGCCTTATCTCATGCAGAAATGCAAACAGTATCAGCTGCCTTATAACTTTAATCATTTTGTGGGAATTGATATCTATCGAAGGATTGCTCCTTTTAAAAGCTTCTTGCGTCTGCCTAACTGCAAACAAAAAACATTAGAAAGTTTTATGGACATAACAAGGAAGGATTTATATAATGGTGCCGATTTAATCAGCGTATACCATACATATGTAAAGGAGCCTACGGACTATGGACTTCAGGCTTTGACCCTACATAATGCAGATGACATGGTAGGAATGCTTAAGCTTCTTCCGCTGCTTTCCTATTATGACTTATTCAACGAATCAATAACGCCCAGAAAAGTTCAGGCCAATTACTACCGTGATATCAATGGGAATCAACATCAGGAGATTTACATGAAACTCTCTCTTCCATCCCCTCTTCCACGTACTATCTCCGGTACCGCAAAGGGCTGTTATTTTAAAGGTGAGGGTTCAGAAGGGGACTTACGAATTCCTTTATACGAAGAGGAAATGAAATATTTTTACTCTAATTATAAAAACTATTACTACCTTCCGGAAGAGGATGTTGCCATTCATAAATCCGTTGCTTCTTTTGTGGATAAAGAGCATCGTGTGCAAGCCACCGCAGGTACCTGCTATACACGCAAGCTTGCAACGTATTTGCCTCAATGGGATAATTTATTTGAACCATTCTTCAAAAGGAGTTTTAAGGACAAGGATATCTTTTTTGAATTAACAGAAGATATGAAGCAGGAAAGAGCACTCTTTTCCAAATATGCTTCGCATGTATTAAATATGATTTTATCAACTTACTGATTTATCAATTTATTGATTTTATCACTGAACTTTGGGGGCGTTGCAGTGCAATGTCCCCTTATAAACAGAAAAACGGACTCCGAAGAATCCGTCATTTATAGTATTAATTATGTTAAGTATTAAGGTTTTTCATAAAAAAATGAATTTTTTCTATTATAACCCATTTCCCTATAGTTAATAATTTGTTCTGTACTGCCAATAAATAAAACGCCTTTACTCGTTAGGGATCGTTGAAATTTAGCAAAGACTTCATCTTTTGCCTCTTCCGTAAAGTAGATTAAAACATTTCGGCAAACAATCATATGCCAGCCATCTTTATATGTGTCCTTTAAAAGATTATGATTGCTGAATTCTACGCGTTTTTTGATCTCTTCCGAAATCTGATAAGACAGACCCACTTTAGTGAAAAATCTTTTTCTTAAGTCTTCCGGAACATTAGCAATACTCTTTTCAACATATAAACCGGTTTTAGCCTTGGCAATAACCTGTTTATCTATATCAGTTGCATATACTTTAATCTGCTCTAAAGGAATATGTCTCGACAAAGCCATCACAAGCGAATAAGGCTCATCACCTGTAGAACAGGCAGCGCTCCATATTCTTAGATTCTTTCCGAATTTCTCAATTAACTCAGGAATTATTTCTTTTTCTAAAACTTGCCATTGATCCAGGTTACGATAAAATTCAGAGACATTTATGGTCAAATAAGTAACAAACTCTTCAAACTTTACTTCATTCTCCTTTATATACGCAATATAATTGTCATAACCGACAATGCTATTTTTGGCTATCAGCGTATCAATACGGCGCTTCATTTGTTTTTCCTTATAAGCACTTAATTCAATTTTAGTAAGGTTATAAACCGCGGTTTTAAACCATTCATAATCATAAACCATAGCCTAATTACCCACCATTTATTCTTTGGAGGCCTCGCTTTCTTCTTCACTTGCGATTACTGCATCAATATCTACCGATACTACATCTTCATCTGACTCTTTTACTTCTTCCTTAGGTTCCGGAGCGAGCATTGCTTTGATACTTAAGCTGATTTTCCTGTCATCATTATTAAAATCAACAACTTTTGCAGTTACTTCCTCACCAACTTTTAATACATCCGCAGGCTTCTCAATATGCTCTTTAGAAATCTGAGACACATGCAATAATGCATCCACACCTGGCTCTAATTCAACAAAAGCTCCGAAATCCGTCATTCTTGCTACTTTACCTGTTACAATATTATCTACTGCATATTTACTTGCAGCATCCTTCCATGGGTTAGCATCTTCAAATTTAAGACTGAGAGCAATCTTGTTTCCGGAAATTTCTTTAATTAAAACACTTAGTTTTTCTCCGATTTTAAATACTTTCTTAGGATTCTCAACTCTTCCCCAAGACATCTCTGAAATATGAAGAAGACCGTCCGCACCACCAAGATCAATGAATGCTCCAAAATCCG
>CAYXCV010000131.1:0-6683 GCA_964463365.1 uncultured Kineothrix sp. | reverse complement strand
TTTCCATTTACGGTAATGGTATAATTTTTCATTTAAAATTTCCTCCTGCTTATAATAAAGGTTTCTTATAAAATAAGTTAATATACTCTTCTTTTTCTAATAGATCTCACTACAAATCCATCTGTAGATAAGCTTCCTTCGCTGGCTGCAATAGCCGCCGCGATTACAGCAACCAATTCTAAATCCGATGTTTCCTCTTTTTCAATAATCTGTGCAATCGTATGATCCACAATTACCGGTTTTGAATATTCCATTTTAGGTTTTGTAAATGCTTCCTGAATTTTGGGAATTAATTTAAAGCTGTAAATAAGTCCGCAAATAAGTATTAATATTACAAATACGGTTCCCATACCAAGTAAGGTATTCAGTGCTGCTTTTTCCATTAACTCACCAAACGTATATACTACATTTGTTGTAATACTTGTTAATGCATATTCCTTATCGAATATAATTTCTACATTCGCGTTTCGCTCTGTTCCTTCTACGGTAACAATTACGGTAATTCCGTCTTTATTAAACTCTGCATTATGATCCAATATCTTTACATAACTACCCATATCCGCCTGTGCACTGGTCCAGCTTTCAAATGCCGCCGTTATCACCGCATCCGAAGAATATTGATCTTGCATATTCTCTTTACATATCATAGCGATAGTCTCAACAAGCTGATCGCCGGTTGTCAGAGCACTCTCCTCTATTGCGGGGTCATTTCCCGGGTTCGCCTCTTCCACTGTTCCACATGCGCTCATTCCGAGAATACAGGTAATCATACCTAATACTAATAACCATTTTTTCATATTAAGTATCATCCTTTCTAAACTGTACCATGTTTTTTAGCCGGGCGATCTTCATGTTTTGTATATAACATTTCAAAGGCACCGATTACATATTTTCTAGTATCAGCCGGTGCAACAATATGATCTACATAACCTCTCGAAGCTGCACTGCCTGCACTTGTCTGAAGTTTGGCATAATCCTTTGCACAGGCATCAATTGCCTCTGAGCCTTGTCCATCACAAATAATCTTGGCAGCAAGCTTTGCATCCATTGTACCTATTAAAGCATCCGGCCAAGCCATTGTTATATCCGCTCCGATTGCCTTAGAGTTCATTGCAATATAAGCGCTTCCATAAGCTTTGCTCAGGATGACATTAACTTTTGGAACTGTTGCATTCGCAAATGCATATGTAAGGCGGGCTACTGATTTCGCCATTCTCTTTTCTTCACATTTGCTGGATGCAAATCCCTTTACATTGGTAAGAGATAAGACAGGAATATCAAAAGCATCGCAGAAATTAATAAAGTCCGCTGCTTTTTCACATCCGTCTGAGGAAAGCACTGCATCAAATTTATCAGTTACCTTTCCTTCTTCATCATAAATTTCAGTACGGTTTGCCACTGCCCCTACCGTAGCTCCGTTTAATTTAATGAATCCGGTAACCATATCTTTAGCATAATTTCTTTTTGTTTCAAAGAATATACCACTGTCAGAAATTTGGGAAAGTGCGATAGAAGTATCGCCGACACAATTAATAAGTTCTGTGCATACTCTGTTCAAATCATCTGTACATTCATCAAAAGATGTGTTGTCCTCATTGTTAGCAGGAAGCAGTGTAACAAGTACTCTGATATTCGCTAACACATTTGCCTCACTGTCAACCACATCTACAATACCCGCTTCTTCACTCTGGAATGCTGCTGAGGAAGTATTACATTTGGATATCTCATTACCATCAAGTGTGTTGGGAGCATTCACAAATAACTTTGCGTTCTTCTCTTCCATAAATGTAAAATCAGTTAGTGTGGGAACAACAGCAAGTCCGCCGCCGCAAGCTCCAAAAATAGCTGTGATTTGTGGAATGACACCTGATGCATTTGTTTGTTTCATATAAATCTCACCGAAACCATTTAAAGCATCTGTAGCCTCCTGCAATCTAAGTCCGGCAGAATCAATCAGGCCTATAACAGGTGCGCCTGTTTTTAATGCCAAATCATAGAGATTTGCAATTTTCTTTGCATGCATTTCGCCAACGGTTCCGTTTAGTACAGAAACATCCTGACTATAAACATACACAAGATTGCCATCAATTACTCCATAACCGGTTATTACACCGTCAGAAGGAGTTTCTGTCTGTTTCAGGTTAAAATCTGTTGCCCTTGCGGTTACAAGTGCTCCGATTTCAACGAAACTGTTTTCATCGAGCAAAGTGTTGATTCTTTGTCTCGCTTGTGAAGTAGTACTCATGTTTTCAGCCCTCCATTTTATATTAAATAAGTATTCCTTATAATCATACCCTAGTAGTATAACACAAATGGTAAAAATAGCATAGGATATTTTTTTATTTTTTACAGTGGTTTTTATAATGTATAAAGTTTACATATATACTGTAATGTCCATGCAAAATCCATACAAGAAACATCGCTTTGTGTAAGAATAGGGTATTCTTTTATTAACTCATCTGCCAAGTAATATTTCACGTATCCAACTATTTCTTTCTTTTCTATAGGTGCCGTTAATTTTGTATTTACCTCTATCTTCGTTGTTACTTTTTCATCGTTCTTAAGAAGCAAATTCAATTCTTTTTGATTTCCTCCTTCCAATTCTAAAGCCGTATAAGCTTTATCATATGGCTTATTTGTTTCCGGTATCCCTCCTTCAACGCAAAGAGGTTTTAATTCAACAGGCTCAAAGACATCTTTATATTCGTAGTTATCCAATCCATAAGACATAAGTTTTGTGGTATCACTCCATTTATAGCTTCTATGATTGGGCCAGCCGCATGCCAAAAGTGCCACTATAAAAGTCCTGTCATCTCTTTTCAATGCTCCTACATAACAATATCCCGCATTATTAGTAAATCCGGTTTTACCCGAAAGTGCCCCATCCATCATGGAAAGAAATGCATTATGATTATTGCAGCTATAACTTCTTTTTTCATCCGCATCCAAAAAACTGTGGTTTGAGGTTCTGGTTATTGTAAGGAATTCTTCTTTTTTTTCCGATTCATTAATACAATATTTCATAATGTGGGCCAAATCTTTTGCCGTTGTGGAATGTACTTTTGTATTACCGTTTTTATCTGTTGCTGTAGCATCAAGTCCGTTTGGAGTAATAAAAAAGGTATCGTAACATCCAATGTCATTTGCCTTTTGATTCATCAGCATGGAAAATCCTTCTACGCTGCCCCCTATATGCTCCGCAATTGCCACGGCAGAATCATTATGAGACTCTAGCATTAATGAATATAATAAATCCTTAAGTTTAAAATGCTGTTCTGCCCTCATGCCAAGATGCACTTTAGGCTGACTTGCCGCATAAGCAGTTACAGTGACCACATCTTCCATATTGCCATTTTCAAGCGCTACAATACATGTCATTATCTTGGTCGTACTGGCCATAGGCATTATTTCATTCTCATTTCTGCCAAACAAAACACGCCCTGAATCAGCATCCATAAGAACTGCCGAGCGGGCGTATAATTGTATGTTTGTACTATTTTCCTCTTTACCTTTTTCTCCTGCCAGCGCCATACTGCTTCCCGACATTGTAAGTGTAAAGGCCAATATTACAGATATCACTTTTATATAATTTCTTTTTTTTCTCATTCTATCTTAATCCAGCATTATTTATCATCTAAATATATGCCGTCTCTATGGAAAATAGTAACAATCTTCCTTATAAGATAGAAAACTGATTAAACATCCAGTTGAAGTTCTACCTCTGCTTCTGCCTGCTGCTTAAACTCCTCTATCTGCACTGCATTAAGTTCCGGCAGCTCTTCAATCGATTTCACTCCAAAGCTTCGTAAGAATTCCTCTGTTGTACCAAACAATAGTGGTCTGCCCGGGGCATCCAATCTTCCTACCTCTGTAATGAGATTAAATTCCACCAGCCGATTCACTGCATGATCACAGCTTACCCCTCTTATTTTCTCGATTTCTAATCTGGTAACCGGCTGTTTGTAAGCAATGATAGACAAAGTCTCCAGCAGTGTATCTGTTAACACATGTTTCCTTGGTGTCTTTGCTATTTTAATCAGATATTCATACATATCCGGCTTTGTGCAAAGCTGCACGGCATCTTCCAGCTTAATTAGGGTTATCCCCCTATCTTCCGCTTCATATGCCGCCTTCATTTTATCTAAAATGTCTTCTGTTGTCTCTATATCTTCTTCAATCACGTTGGCAAGTCTTCCTATCTCTACTGATTCACCCATAGTAAAGAGAATAGCTTCCATGATTGCTTCCGCATTCTTTCTTTCCACGGCTTGTCTCCATTTTTATTATTCTGAATATGTACTTTTTACGAAGGTAACTATATGGCTTTTGCCAGCGTTTTGGATACGATAATAATATCATCATAAATACCTTGCTGTTCAATATCAATCTGACCAAGCTTCATCATTTCAAGTACCACCAGAAAAGTAACAATAATTTCCATTTTGCTATGCTGTTTCTCTAATAATTGCTTAAAACTGAAACGCTTATGATTTTTTACATATTCCTCCACATAGACCGTCTTTAAGTCCATATCGATTTCATCTTTTTCAATCCTGCCAAAAGTACTGCGAACCGGATCAATCTTATCTTCCTGTCTCTTGAGCATAAACTTGAAAATTTCTTGCAATTTATTAAGATTAACATCTGCCAGCAGTTCATCATAATCCACAGGCTGTCTGTAGCCTGCAACTTCCTTCGGAAGATCCTGCTCCCGAAAAAGAGTTTTCTGTGCATCCACTTGCCTGTCCTTTAATTCATAAGACATATACTTATACATCTTATACTCCAGCAATTTCTGCACCAATTCCGCTCTGGGGTCTTCTTCCTCCCCTTCTTCATTGATCTCCTTGGGTAATAACATCTTACATTTAATATCTATTAATGTTGCTGCCATAACAAGAAACTCACTCATTATGTTCATATCTTCTGTTTCCATATTTTTGATATACTCCAGGTATTGTGCAGTTATCTCCACAATAGGTATATCATAAATATCCACTTTATTTTTTTCAATCAGATGAAGCAGAAGGTCCAAAGGTCCTTCATACACCTGCAGCTTAACTGGAATTGCCATTTTCACACCCCAATTTTCTAAACTTGTCCACTTAACCACTTTTCTTATTTTACATAGTAATCCCAATAATTTCAAGCATATTTAAAATCGTATTTATTTATTCGTCTTGTTTTAAGTGAATAATTACAAGCTCACCCGGATTGAATATTCTGATTGGTATGGTATGCATTCCCAAACCTCTGCTCAATATCATCTGCTTTCCGTATTCATCAAATAAACCGCCATCGTACTTCGGAAACAAATGCATCATAGGCGATATCACTCCGCCAATCACAGGTAACTTCATCACTCCTCCATGCACATGCCCTGACAACGTCAGATCCGCTCCCCACTGTGCATATCGTTCAAAATAATCCGGATTATGTGCGATTAATAATTCAAAATGGTTTTTATTGCTCTTTCCAATCAGACGTTCCATATAGTCATCACTCATTGGTCTTAAGTAAAATCTTTTATAATAATATTTTTCTATTTCTAATCCATACAACTCTATGTTATACCCCGGAAGATATACACTTTCATTTTCAAGAAAACATACGCCGCAAGATGTGAGTTCCTTCTTGTAATTGTAATACATATCCTTATAAACTTTTTTATATTCTTTCATCCGGTATTCATGATTACCGTTTCCATAATAAACAGGATACTTCGACGCCAGATAGCGCAGTAACTGAACCGGGATAAAACACCTCGTCTTCTCACCGTTAGCTGTCACCATGTCGCCTGCTATCACAATGATATCGGGACTTGCTTCTTCTATCGCCGCAATCAGCTTTTTATTATTTTTCCCAAAACATTTATTATGCAAATCAGAAAGTAATACTATCTTACAATTCTTTTTAAGTTTTTTAGAAGATATTGTATACTCTGCTTTTACAAGCCTCTTACTATCTACCATTATTGATATCAAAATTGCTGATATTAATGCGATTAGTATTATAAGTGCTATCCATCCTAATTCCGACATTCCGGTAACCATGCCTTTCCATTCCTAGTATATACTATACACTAATTATCTGCCGGATTCTTAAGTTTCAATCATTCGGCAGATAATTAGTGTACCACATTTTAGTATTTTATAAAAGTTACAATAGGAAATAACGAATGGCCTTTATCACATAATCCTTATAGTAAGCTTTTGCTACATCTTGAGCCGCCACAATTGATACGCTGCCGATTCTTTGACCACCGAGTTTGTAAACTGCTTCACCGATTGCCTGACCTTCCTCTATAGGAGCTTCTACTTGTGCCGGTAAACTGATTGTTTTATCCATTTCAGACAGATTGCTCCCCTTAGTGTCCAGATATCTGAATTCTTCCGCATAGCTTAAGTTTACAATATCATCAACACCGCCTTTTACCAATTGGGCAGGCAATGCCTCCTTATTTTCATCTATGTAGATATTACTTACGCTAAATCCGTAATTTAAAAGAGCCATTGCATCCTGAAACCGCACTTTATTATCCGGTGCTGCCATGACAACTGCGATTAAATCTATCTTATCTTTGCTTGCTGTTGCAGACAGACAATATTTGGCTTTACTCGTAGAGCCAGTCTTAAGTCCCGTTGTCCATTCATACTGCTTCAAAAGTTTATTCGTACTTGAAA
>CAYXCV010000130.1:0-6879 GCA_964463365.1 uncultured Kineothrix sp. | reverse complement strand
ATTGTAAAACAGAGTGATATCTTAGCAGTAATTATGTAATAGTATTACAGTAATATAATTACAGTAATAATTATTATGATTTTGAAACTTTAAACAAATATTCAGGAGGTTGTTTTATCATGGCAAAAGAACTAAAATATGGAGCAGAAGCTCGTGCAGCTTTAGAATCCGGTGTTAATCAATTAGCAGATACAGTAAGGGTAACATTAGGACCCAAAGGAAGAAACGTAGTACTTGATAAGTCTTTCGGTACACCGCTTATTACAAACGATGGTGTTACAATTGCAAAGGAAATTGAACTGGAAGATGGTTTTGAAAATATGGGTGCTCAGATTTTAAAAGAAGTAGCAACCAAAACAAATGATGTGGCAGGTGATGGAACTACGACTGCAACTGTGCTTGCACAGGCAATGGTAAATGAAGGAATGAAAAACCTTGCTGCAGGAGCAAACCCTGTTATTCTAAGAAAAGGTATGAAAAAAGCGACAGACTGTGCAGTAGAAGCACTTGCTAAAATGAGTTCCAAAGTAAGCGGAAAAGAGCAGTTTGCCAGAGTGGCAGCAGTTTCATCCGGGGATGAAGAAGTTGGTATCATGGTAGCTGATGCAATGGAAAAAGTATCCAGTGACGGTGTTATTACGATAGAAGAATCTAAGACAATGGAGACAGAGCTTGACCTTGTGGAAGGTATGCAGTTTGACAGAGGATATATATCCGCATATATGGCAACAGATATGGATAAAATGGAAGCTAATCTTGATGATCCGTATATTCTGATTACAGACAAGAAAATTTCTAATATTCAGGAAATCCTGCCGCTGTTAGAGCAGGTTGTACAGTCAGGAGCAAAACTACTTATCGTAGCGGAAGATGTGGAAGGTGAAGCACTTACTACATTAATCGTAAATAAACTGCGCGGAACATTTAACGTGGTTGCAGTGAAGGCTCCGGGATATGGTGACAGAAGAAAATCGATGCTTGAAGACATTGCCATTCTTACAGGCGGTGAAGTTATCAGTGATGAACTTGGATTAGACTTAAAAGAAACAAATATGAGCCAGCTTGGTCGTGCCAAATCAGTTAAGATTCAGAAAGAAAATACAGTGATTGTAGACGGAGAAGGCGACAAAGAGGCTATTCAGGCAAGAATTGCTCAGATTAAGAAACAAATTGAAGAAACTACTTCTGAGTTTGATAAAGAAAAGCTCCAGGAACGTCTTGCGAAATTGGCAGGTGGTGTTGCAGTAATCCGTGTAGGTGCTGCTACAGAGACAGAAATGAAAGAAGCTAAACTTCGTATGGAAGATGCACTTAATGCAACAAGAGCAGCTGCAGAAGAAGGTATTATTGCAGGCGGCGGTTCCGCTTACATTCATGCAGCTAAAGAAATTAAAAAGCTTGCGGATACATTGGAAGGTGATGAGAAGACAGGTGCTAAGATTGTTTTGAAAGCATTGGAATCTCCTTTGTACCACATCGTAGTAAACGCTGGTCTGGAAGGCTCTGTTATTATAAATAAAGTAAGAGAGTCAGAGGTAGGAACCGGTTTTGACGCTTTGAAAGAGCAATATGTTGATATGGTGGCAGCGGGAATTTTGGATCCTGCAAAAGTTACAAGAAGTGCTCTTCAGAATGCAACAAGTATTGCATCTACACTTCTTACCACAGAGACTGTTGTAGTAAATATTAAAGAAGATGTTCCGGCTATGCCGGCAGGCGGCGGAATGGGCGGAATGATGTAAAGTTCATAAATGCAAGAGTTGATATTAAGCAGGCTGCAAGACCTATGATATGGTCTTGCAGCCTTACCTGTTTCTTTGCTATAATGTAACATAAAACCTAAGTTCTAAGCTGACTATGCGAGAGGTATAAGAAATGAGGTAAAATATGAGACAGAATAAAATATATATTTTAATAATTAGTATTGTTTTGATATTCGGACAGATATTATTGACCGGCAGTGGGTGGAATGAAAAAGAAGTAAATGATGTGAAACTTATAGCAATTGATGCGGGGCATCAGGAAAAAGGAAATAGTGAAAAGGAACCGATGGGGCCGGGCGCAAAGGAAACGAAAGCAAAAGTGGCTGGTGGAACAAGCGGGGTAGTAAGCGGAATGAAAGAATATGAACTTACACTTGCTGTTTCTTTAAAATTACAAGAAGAACTACAGGAAAGAGGTTACAAGGTGCTGATGATACGTGAATCCAATGATGTAGATATCAGCAATGCAGAGCGTGCGCAAATAGCCAATGAAGCAAAGGCAGATGCTTTTATCAGGATTCATGCAGACGGTTCCACCAACAGTAAGGCTAAGGGAGTTATGACGATTTGCCAAACAGCAAACAATCCATATAATAGTAGTATGTACGAAGAAAGCCTGAAGTTATCGTCGGATATTTTAGATGGAGTGGTAACTGCTACGGAGGCTAAGAAGAGAAAAGTGTGGGAAACCGATTCCATGAGCGGGATAAACTGGGCAATGATTCCGGTCACGGTTCTTGAAATGGGATTCATGACAAATCCCGAAGAAGATGCTCTTATGGCAACGGAGGAATATCAGTATAAAATAGCAGTAGGCATAGCCGATGGTATAGATTTATACTTTGATACGGATTGACTTAACAAAAAATTAATAATATAATGTAAAATGGTAGTTTTTTAGAGCATATCCTAAATCATACTTTTAAAGAAATCAAGCGAGATAACAATTGGTAAATTTAATAACATAAGCAGAAATGGAGATAGTAATAATGAAAAGGTTGGAAGAATATGTAAGGAGTATCCCGGATTTTCCGGAAAAAGGTATTATATTTAGAGATGTAACAAGTGTACTGCAAGATGCCGAAGGGTTACAGCTTGCGGTAAATTCTATGCAAGATTTAGTAAAAGATTTAGAATTTGACGTAGTAGTAGGCCCTGAATCCAGAGGATTTATTTTCGGAACTCCCATTGCATATAATCTGAAAAAACCTTTCGTACTGGTACGTAAAGAAGGGAAGCTTCCCTGTGAAACAGTATCACTTGAGTATGATCTTGAATATGGTAGTGCAACAATTGAAATGCACAAAGATTCCATTAAGCCAGGACAGAAGATATTGATTGTTGATGATTTAGTTGCAACAGGCGGTACGACAGAAGCAATGATCAGGCTAATTGAATCCCTTGGCGGAGAAGTAGTGGGAATCGTTGTTTTAATAGAACTCGCGGGTCTTAAGGGACGTGATAAATTAAAAGATTACAGGTTAGATGCGGCAATTTGTTATGACGGAAAATAATAAAATATAGCTGGTGATGAGTATGACGGAAGAAAACAAACAAAAGACAACAGAGATAAGAGAAGTGGTATTCGATGATGGAAGAATTGAAGCGATCCAAGAATTTCAAAGTCCTGAGCAGTTGTATCAGGACCTTATCTTTCGTGTGCAAAAATACCATCCGTCAGATGATATATCGCTCATAGAAAAAGCATATACAATAGCCTACAGTGCTCATAAGGATCAAGTCAGAAAATCCGGTGAACCATATATTATTCATCCGTTATGTGTAGCAATTATTCTTGCAGATTTGGAGTTGGATAAAGAAACCATTGCAGCAGGGCTTTTGCATGATGTAGTAGAAGATACGATTATGACGGAAGCGGAAATTGAAGAAGAATTCGGTTCAGATGTTGCACTTTTGGTAGATGGGGTTACAAAGCTGCACCATTTGCAGCTGCTTGGTGATAATGAAGGAAAGACACCCGACAAGCTGGAGGTACAGGCGGAGAATCTTCGGAAGATGTTTCTTGCAATGGCAAAAGATATTCGTGTTATCCTGATAAAGCTTGCGGATAGACTTCATAACATGCGAACACTGAAACATATGCCTCCGGATAAGCAGCAGCGTATAGCAAGAGAAACACTTGACATTTATGCTCCGATTGCACAGCGGCTTGGAATATCCAAGATTAAAGTGGAACTGGATGACTTATCCCTTAAGTATCTGGAACCGGAAGTATATTATGATCTTGTAGATAAGATTGCAATACGTAAAAGCGAAAGAGAAAAGTATATTCAAAATATAGTGAATGAAGTAGGAAAGCATATTGAAAATGCTGGAATTCAAGCACAAATTGATGGCCGTATCAAACATTTTTTCAGTATTTTTAAGAAGATGATAAATCAGGATAAAACCATGGATCAGATTTATGATCTATTTGCAGTGCGGATTATTGTAGGTTCGGTAAAAGACTGTTATGCGTCACTTGGTGTGATTCACGAAATGTATAAACCAATACCGGGACGTTTCAAAGATTATATTGCTATGCCCAAAACCAACATGTATCAGTCTCTCCATACAACATTAATTGGTACCAACGGTCAACCCTTTGAGATACAAATTCGTACCTTTGAAATGCATAAATCAGCAGAATACGGCATCGCAGCTCATTGGAAGTATAAAGAAACTTCGGATGGCAAAAAGGCAGAGGGACAGGAAGAAGAAAAGCTTTCCTGGCTCAGGCAGATTTTGGAATGGCAAAGAGATATGTCTGACAATAAGGAATTTATGAATTTGCTGAAAAGTGATTTGGATTTATTTTCCGACAGTGTTTATTGCTTTACCCCCACCGGTGATGTTAAAAATCTGCCGGCAGGTTCTACACCCATTGATTTCGCCTATAGCATTCATAGTGCGGTAGGAAATAAAATGATAGGTGCAAGGGTGAACGGTAAATTGGTAACCATTGACTATGAAATAAGAAACGGTGACCGGATAGAGATACTTACCTCCCATAATTCAAAAGGGCCAAGTCGTGATTGGCTGAATGTGGTAAAAAGTACTCAGGCCAAGAGCAAGATTAATCAGTGGTTTAAGAATGAACTGAAAGAAGATAACATCGTTAAAGGAAAAGAACTTATTATCGCTTATTGTAAGGCGAAGGCTGTTAATTTTAACGAAATCATGAAACCAGAGTATATGAATGTGGTTATGAAGAAATATGGCTTCAAGGACTGGGATTCTGTGTATGCTGCAGTGGGTCATGGTGGACTAAAAGAAGGCCAGATTGTTAATAAGATGCAGGACCAGTATGATAAGGATCATAAGAAAAATTTGACGGATGCACAAGTCCTTGCAGCGGTCGCAGAGTCGAACCAGTCTAAGAATGTGACTGCCAAATCGAAAAGCGGCATAGTTGTGGAAGGGATTCATGATATAGCGGTTCGTTTTTCTAAATGCTGCAGTCCGGTTCCCGGAGATGAAATTGTTGGCTTTGTTACAAGAGGACGTGGTGTATCCATACACAGAACAGATTGTGTAAATGTGATTAATATGCCTGAAATGGAGCGGATAAGACTTATTGATGCGGAATGGCAGCAATCAGCAGAGGAAATGACAGGTGAAAAGTATACTGCAGAAATAAAAATTTATGCTAATAACAGAAGCGGACTTTTGGCAGATGTATCCAGAGCACTGACTGAAAAAAATATAGATATTTTATCTATGTATACAAGAACAAGCAAACAGGGTACGGCAACAATGTCTATTTCCTTTGAAATCAGAAGCAGAGTTGAGCTGAACCTTATCATAGAAAAAATAAGAACCATTGAAAGTGTTATTGATATTGAACGAACCACCGGATAATTAATGATGCATTAAAAGAAGTGCAACAGAAATGAGGAGAAGAATGGCAAAGTTGAAAATAGGGCGTATGGTACTTGGTATTTGTCAGACAAACTGCTATTTTGTATATAAAGAGGGCAGCAATGAGGTGATTTTTATAGATCCGGCGGATTCCGGAGATTATATCTATGAAACACTAAAAGACAAAGGGTTTCAGGTGACAGGCATATTGTTGACTCATGGACATTTTGATCATATATGGGGAAGCGAGCGTCTTCGTGAACTGACAGGTGCCAAAATATACACAAATATAGAAGAAAAAGCAGTGTGCGAAGATGTTAAAAAGAATGCATCGGAGCAAGTAGGGCGCGCCTATACGGTGAGTCCGGATGTATACCTGAAGGATAATGAAGAAATATCAATTGCTGGGATAAATTTTAGAATGATAGCAACACCCGGTCATACCGAAGGCGGTTGCTGCTATTATTTTGAAGATGATGGCATGTTAATAAGCGGCGATACGCTCTTTCAGGAATCTATCGGAAGAACAGATTTACCCACAGGAAGCATGAGTACTCTCATTCGTTCTGTAAAAGAAAAATTATTTATACTCCCTGATCATGTTAAGGTTTATCCGGGACATGGGGATGCGACTGAAATAGGAACTGAGAAAAAATATAATCCTTTTTGCCAATAAAAAAATAAATTAAACCGTCAATTACAAGATATTGTTAATTACAAATATGTAATTGACGGTATTTTTATATTGACAATAGTGTGCGCGACACTATATAATGAATTATACAGGAGGAGAGAGCATGGATGAATTAAATGAAGTTTTATCATCGTTTATCTTAGAACTTCGCAGAGGCACAATTGTACTTAGTGTACTGAGTCAGCTGGGGGAACATCAGTATGGATATACTTTGGTTAAATGTTTGGAAGAAAAGGGCGTTATGGTAGATACCAATACGTTATATCCCTTATTGAGGAGACTGGAGAAACAGAACATTCTTAGCAGTGAATGGGAGACCGAGGGTAATAAACCAAGGAAGTATTATAAGAGAACGGAATTTGGCGATCAAGTTTATAATAAACTGATTGTATATTGGAAACAAATGACTGAGAATATTAACGAATTATTAGTTTGAAAAATAAATTTTTCAAACGCAAATTTGTGCCTGAGGCACAAATGTTGCTGGTTATCGAAAGACATGGGTATTAGTGTGAGAAGAAATTCTAAGGTGCCAAAGAACGTCACCTAAGAATAACTAAA
>CAYXCV010000129.1:0-7055 GCA_964463365.1 uncultured Kineothrix sp. | reverse complement strand
CACTAATCTTTTCATCTATTATCCTTTAAATAAAAAAGGAACTTATCTATTACTCAAGCAGTAACATCTATGTTCCTTTTATTAATTAACTTACAAAATTATCAAAATACCCCTGAACTAATATTACAGGTGTTCCCTTATCACCGGAACCGCTTGTCAGGTCACAGAGGGACCCTATTAAATCTGTTAATTTTCTTGGGGTTGTTCCCTGAGAAGCCATATCTCCTACCAAATCATCTTTTTTATCTCTGATACGATTCGATATTGCTTCTTTTAATTCTTCGCCTGACAAATCTTTATAATCATTATCTGCCAAATATTTAAGTTTTACTTCATTGGGAGTTCCATCCAGTCCCGGGGTGCTTGCCGGAGATACACAAGGGTCTGCCAGCTCCCAAATCTTACCTACCGGATCTTTAAATGCTCCATCACCGTAAACCATAACTTCAACATACTTGCCGGTTCTGTCCAATATTTCTTTCTGGATATCCATCACCATTTCTGTGCAATCTCTGGGGAATAATTTCACTTCATCTTCTGTTGATTTATTGGCACCAAGAAGTCCGAATTTCTCGTTATATCCTCTTCCGCCTATGGGATGGGTAAGGATATCATCTAATCCACAAACAATCTCCGCTCCGCAGGCTCTTAGAATCTTCTTTGTTCTAACCCTCGTATGAATATCACAGTTAAGTACTTTTTTGGTATATCCTAATATTTTTCTGCAATCATTTGCGAAAATAACTTCTGCTTCCGCTCCTGCTTCTTTTATTATATCTGTATAATACTGTACATAATCTACCCCTGTAAAAGGATGTGGATTCTCACCAAATAATTCTCTATATTTCTCAAGAGTCAGTACATCACTATATGGATTTACTCCTGCATCATCTAATTTATCAAGGGAAACTAATTCATTCCCCACCTCATCGCTGGGATAGCTAAGCATGAGTACTACTTTAGCAGCACCTTTGGCAATTCCTTTCAGACATACCGCAAAACGGTTTCTTGACAATATCGGGAAAATAACTCCGATTGTCCCGCCGCCTAATTTTTCCTTCACATCTTCCGCAATGTTATCAATAGAAGCGTAATTGCCCTGTGCGCGTGCAACAACAGATTCTGTAACTGCTATTACATCTCTGTCACGAAGTTCAAAACCTTCACTGTCTGCTGCCTCTAAGACACTGTCTGCAACGATTTTAACCAAATCATCACCTTCTCTAATAATTGGACAACGGATACCTCTTGATATTGTTCCGACTTTTCTTTCCATTGATTACCATCTCCTTGCTCTTTTGTTATAGCAATATAATTTACCGCATACGTACATATTATAATAGAAAATGCTAATAAAAGAAAGAGAAATATTATTTATAGCGGAATTATGGTAATGGAATCTAATATAATACCGCCTTCACCGAAGTAAAGCTTCATAAAATTATTAAGCGCAACGGAAACTTCAAGCTCCACTTCTTGCGTAATCCATGTTTTATTCATACCGGTGATACTAATCGTTTTTATAAATTGATTATTAAAGAAAACGGACATCGGAAGCTGTGCCAATGCAACAGCATCTGCCTTCATTTTAAATACCGCCTTATAGTCGCCCATCTGGGGCATCGTCAGGGCATAGGTGACAGTGCTGCCCTTTTTCGTATCCACTTTTGAAACGTCTAAAATAGTTTCACCGCTAACTGTTGCAGTTATTAAATTCATTTCTGCCTTATTATCATAGCCTTCCAATTGAATCTCTTCACACTCGTCCATATTTCCTAAGTACCTTTCCATAACAGGTAAACGCAATATTGCCTTACATATATTGGATGCATTACGGATTAGTTCCTTCCGGTTTATGACATTTTTATCGATTCCCTCCATCGTATTATCATCAGCACTATTTAAATGTGCATTGGAAACCACCATATAAAGGTCATTCTGTGCTCTAACCATAGGAATCGTATTGTTAAGAGAAGCCTCTTTACCTTCTTCGTTCATCTTCGCCCACCAGTCAGTCATAACAATGCCGTCATATCCCCACTCTTCCCGCAGAAGGGTTGTAAGTAAATCATAATGACCGGCAGTCCAGATTCCGTTCAAGGCACCGTAGGTACTCATAATACTATAGGCATTACCCTCTTTTACTGCAATCTCATAACCCTTTGCATAGATTTCCCGCAATGCCCTTTCTGAAACGATAGAATTACTGTCTGATCTCTTATACTCTTGATTATTACATGCAAAATGCTTAAGTGTACCTGTTACACCATATAAATGCAACCCTTTCAACTGTGCGGCAGCCATCTTTCCGGTCAATAACGGATCCTCTGAAAAATATTCAAAATTTCTTCCGTTTAGAGGATTTCTATGAATATTCATACCTGGTCCTAAAATGGTATCTATCTGATTTCTACGAAGTTCCATACCTAAAAAGGCATATAACTCCTGCGACAATTCATCATCAAATGTACAAGCTAAATTGGTTCCGTTGGGTAAGCTGAATGCAATGGTACCACAATCCATACGGATTCCGCTCGGTCCATCCGCACAACAGGCAACGGGGATTCCATAAGACTGCAATTCCTCCGTTACACCCCCAAAAGCACTGGCGGTTCCCGGTGTTACCTTAGGTGAGCACATCCCTTCCCCTCTTGTCAGACATGTCAGTTCTTCATCTGACAACTGATTAAGAAATACTTCCATATCTACCGTTCCATGATATACATCGCTCAATTTGTAACCTTTATCTCCGGTATAGATTGCTTCTTTACTTATGTCTTTATAGTTCTGGAAGGGATCCTCCCCTTTTCTTACCGTTACCGGTTCCTGTTTCACCAGCCATTTGTCATCTCCGGCTAATTCCGGTTTTATTCTTGTAAAAGGCACGATGGGCGCTGCCACCTGTTTGAATCTGCTGATTACCTGTGTTTCATCAATCACAAATTGCCCTGCCGGCTTCGCTTCCCTTACATTAAATCCGGCAAAAATATAGTAAGTCCCTTCTTCCAATACATAGCTGAAAGGATATCCTGTGCTGCCGTTATCATCATAAGATGCCATTTCTTTTTTTTGTATATTGAAAATTATTTCCTGTTTTTCTTTGGGCTGCAATAATTTAGTCTTTTTATATCCGATTAAATTTCTTAATGGTTTTCCAAGTTTCCCCTGCGGCGGACAGGAATAAATCTGAATTACTTCTTTTCCCGATATCTCACCCGTATTTTGAATATTAATTTTTACATTTATAGAATCCTTTTTTTCTTCAAATATTGCTTTATCATATTGAAATGTAGTGTATGATAATCCATAACCAAAGGGGTATAATACTTTATCCTTCTGAAAAGTCTCAAAATAACGATATCCCACATAGATATCTTCTTCATATACATTATCTTTGGCATCACCAAAGTTCTTAGTCGATGGATAATCATCAATATCCTGCGCAATCGTATCACTTAATCTTCCGGATGGATTCACTGCGCCCGTTATAACATCAGCCGCTGCATTTCCACCTTCCATTCCCCCCTGCCATACGTATAAAACCGCCTGTGGCTGGTACTTATCCACCCATTTCATATCTATGATATTTCCCACATTTAAGATAACTGCAACTCTGGAAAACTCGCTGCAGACTTTATCTATCATGTCTTCTTCTATTTCTGTTAAAAGGTAGCTGCCTCTCTCCGGAGTATTGTCTTTGTCTTCCCCTGCGGTTCGTCCGATTACAACAAGCGCCACATCCGACTCGCCTGCTGCTTCTCTTACGATTTCTCTTGATAAAGGCATCTCTTGCTGACTCCAAGGTTCAGAAGCCCAACCCGTTCCCATATCAAATGGGTTCGCCATCTCCCATTCCTCGTAAATAGAAATTAAATTTTTATTTAATATAACCTCATTATATTTCTTTAGTCCTTCTAATATATTAGTAACATATGGTGTATTCACCATCCCGCCGGAGCCTGTACCGCTTTTGTAATAATGAAACTGCATTCTGCCAAACACGGAAACCTTTTCATTCTGTAACACCGGCAAAGCCGCTTGATCGTTTTTAAGGAGAACACACCCTTCTGCTGCCACCTGTCTTGCCTTTTTCGCATATTCTTTCCAATTTAATTGATATTTCATATATAACTCCTATCTGTCTACATTAAAATTTGTTTTTATATAGTATTTCCCTTATGTATTTTAACATAATAAAAAGATGATTGCTACATAGCTTTTATACTATATTGCAATCATCTCATCAGTTAATTATTTTATAATTAATTATATTATAATTTATTTTTTACTCAGTTCAAATTTAGCTACCAGTGAATTCAATGTTTCTGCACTTGCTGCCAATTCTTCACTAGTTGCAGCGTTTTCTTCTGCTGTCGCTGAGTTATTCTGTACAACGCTTGAAATCTGTTGAATACCTTGACTAATCTGCTCCATAGCACTAGCCTGATGTTCAGAGGCATCTTTTACGTTTTCAGCCCCTTCTAAAATATGGTCGATTCCATCGGCAACCAACTTCAAGGATTCTGCCGTAACTCCCGCAATCTCATTACCATTCTTTACTTCTGATATAGAGGCTTCTATTAACGCTCTGGTATTGCTTGCTGCCACTGAGCTCTGATTTGCCAGTTCTCTAATCTCTTCCGCTACTACCGCAAATCCCTTTCCAGCTTCTCCTGCCCTTGCAGCCTCTATGGCTGCATTCAATGATAGAAGATTCGTTTGTGTGGCAATTGCTTCTATGGTATTGATAATTGCAGATATCTGTGAGGATGTCTCACTGATTCTCTGCATAGCTTCTGTCATACTGCGCATTTGATTGGAACTTACCTCGGTCTGCTCCTGGACTTTTTTAGAATCGTTACTTGCTTCTGATGAATTCTTAGCCGTTATAGCAACTGCCTCCGTGACTTCAGTTACCGTAGCAAGAAGCTCCTCGATTGCACTTGCCTGATCTGTTGCTCCATCGGCTAAAACCGTAGCACCCTCTGCCAACTGATCCGAAGCTACAGCTACTTGATTGGTAGAGTTTCCTATTTCTATTAATGTATCACTAAGAGATGTATTGATGTCTTGTAATGAACCAAGGATTCTATCCATATCACCTTTATAGTATTCTCTGGCCTTGCTTTTTATATTAAATTTGCCGTTTGCCATTTCACCTAATAAATATTGAATATCTAATATAATATTTTTAAGTGTTGTTATGGTAATGTCCATTGCATCTGCCAATTCTTTGGCTTCGTCCTCTGTATCCACTGTCGGAACCGGGCTGCGTAAATCACCTTCTGCTACTAGCTTTAAGCGGTCTACACATGCAACAATAGATGTGGATAATCCCTTTGCTATAGAAGCTGCAATCTTAATGCAAGCAATCAATGAGATTACAATTAAGGCTACAATTACAACGACGAGAATGATTGTAGTGTTTGTTAGTGTTGTACTTAGTGTTGTACCACTGTCTACCTTACTAATCATCATATTGGCCGTAGCATTATATAAGTCATTATATATAGGGTCCAATTCGCTTACCATTGCGTCTTGATTGATTTGTACAATCTCGACATCAGTGGTTCTGCCCTTTTCCATAAGTTCTTCTGCCTTGGCTTTATATTGTTTCCAGGAATTTGTAATCTGACTTGCATATTCTTTTTCTTCGTTTGTTACAGCACCCTGAACCACAGCATCGACATATTGTTGAACCTCTGCAACATTTGTATTATATGCTTCTGTGGCATTGTTCATTGAATCGTCGTTCAAAAATCCTACTACATCGTGGACATCACCGTCCACTTTCCCCAAAATAGCAAGAAGTTTTCCTATATCCCCCTGAGAAAATCCATAGTTTACCAGTGCTGAACTATATTGAGTATCTATGTAATACAGCAAAACTGCACTAATTAGTCCTGATAAACTAGCTATGATAGCTACCATGAGAAATCCTGTCATTAATTTTTGTCTGATTTTCATCTTCCGCATTTTTTTCATCATATCTCATCTCTACCTTTTATTTGGTTGCGAAAGTTTACATAACAAATTTAAGTTATGATGCTCCGTTTCCCTAAATTATACCATAATAAATATAAATACTAAAGATAAATCGTAATCTTATTGTTAGGCTTATTGTTAGGTTAAAAAAGGGGTTTATTATATTTAGCATTTAAGTTATAATACAGTAGGTTGTATTCATGCAGCTATGAATAAAAAAGAAAACAACATAAGGAGTTAGTTATGCAAAATTGGATTTTACGCTTTGTAAAGGGAATGTTTATTGGTTCAGGATTCATCTTGCCCGGCGTCAGCGGAGGCGCATTGGCAGCGGTTTTTGGTATCTATGAGCGCATCATTTCTTTTCTGGCACACATTACAAAAGATTTCAAGAAGAATGTTTTATTTTTTATCCCTGTGGGACTCGGTGGAATTACCGGTGTCTTTCTATTGTCTTTTGCTGTAAGTTTCTTTCTTGGTACATATGAAACTTATATCCTCTGGATGTTTGTCGGATGTATTCTGGGCACAATACCTGCCTTATGGGAACAAGCCGGCAAAAAGGGAAGAAAGAATCATCATATTGTCATTCTGGGTATTACATTTATAGCCAGCCTTATCTTTTTATTTTACGGTGAAGGTCTTTTCAACGGTAGTGTGGCACAAAACTTTGGCACATGGATGATTGCCGGGGGATTGATTGGACTTGGTATTATCGTACCTGGTTTAAGCCCATCTAATTTCCTTGTTTATATGGGAATGTATAAGGCTATGGCGGACGGCATCAAAACCTTAGATTTGATGGTAATCCTTCCCATCGGCTTAGGTGGTCTGATCTGTGTCTTATTACTTTCAAAACTAATGGATTATATTTTTGAAAGAGCATATGCAGGATTATTCCATTTTATTTTGGGTGTAGTATTTGCTTCTACTATTATGATCGTTCCTCGTAATTTCAATTATCTAAGTGCCGGTACCATCATATGCGTGATTATGTGTATTGCAGGTGCTGCATTGGGCTATTGGATGAGCATGCTTGAAAAAAGATATAAACCGGAATAGATAACTTT
>CAYXCV010000128.1:0-7097 GCA_964463365.1 uncultured Kineothrix sp. | reverse complement strand
CTAACTTCTTGAATATGTTTAGTAAGTATTATTGCTCAATGGTTGATAAGCAAAACGGATGTCCTGCGGGGTCAAACATAACTGTAGAAGTATCATAATACTGGATATCCGCTTTTATCGCACCACATTTTAAAGCATGCTCTTCCGCCTCTATTAAGTTATCAACCTTGAAATCTATATGTGCCATTTGTTGCTGTTCTCCATCTTTCCAAGGCCATATTGGCGGAACATAATTTGCTACCGTCTGAAAGACCAACAATATTCCCTGTGTAGTGCGGACACCTGCCCATTCATCACTTGAAATTTCTTTTTCCCAACCTGACAATTTTACATAAAAATCTGCTAACTCGTTTGCATTCTTACAATCAAATGCTATTCCTATTATTGATGAAATCATGTTTTACCTCCCTATATATCATAATAATTTTATACTTTATTATATACCATATTTAACACATTCTCTTTTATCCAAATTTCATCGTTATCTATTTTAATTTCATAACCATTCACAATATCTTTATCATACTGCAGCAATAAGTCTTCATATTCTTTCGGGTTTTTTCTTGGAAATGTTATAACCGAATCTTTATTACACTCAAACTTAAATCCTATATCATTTAGCATGTTACAATATTCTTCAAATGTATAAAACTTTATATGCCCATCATTCTTTTTTTGCATAAACCTATCCACAAAACCAATAAAATCATTTCTATTAGGTGTAGGATCCGAAATCACTAATCTTCCACCTTTTTTCAATACTCGAAACATTTCCCGAAAACTATCCTTAATATTAGGAAAATGATGCAGTGCATATCTTGTAATAATCGTATCAATACTATTATCTTCAAATGGAAATGACTTTCCATCATAAGCTACAAAATCCAAATTTATATTATTAAGTTCCTGAGCCTTATTTATATTTCTTTCTAATGTAGTTGCTACAATATCCATTCCTACAACTTTACAATTTTCTTCATAGTTTGCAAGTGCAAAAGCTATATACCCATTCCCTGTTCCAAGGTCCAATATGAAATCCCCTTTATTAGGATGTATCAAATCTATTAACAACTTCAGATGAGCACCATCAGCAGTTTGCTTATTATAAAATGCGGCTTCCTGAAAGCTCCTTTCAAAACCTTGTCGTGTGCAGTCAATACTGGTATCAAAATTCATTTTGTTCCTCATTGCAGCTTTTCTCACCTATTCTTTCCAATTTTGTAATAATAACTCCGTCAACGATTAACTACGTTGGCGGAGTCATTTTTAAGGTTTTATCATATTATTTAATTTACTTGAGTTGTTCTATTATGGAAATCCACTACTAAATCGCTTAATTGTGTTGACTGTTCGTTCAGAACATTGCTGGTAGCTGCTGTTTCTTCAGCTACTGCAGAGTTACTTTGGATTACATTGGAAATCTGTTCCACACCCTGATTAATTTGATTCATAGCACTGGTCTGTGCTTTAGAAGCACTTGCTATATTTACCATTGTATTTACAACCACATTGATTTTTTCCGTAAGACTATTAAGAAGCTCCTTAGTTTGGTCGGCAAGTCGATTTCCGTTTTCAACTACAGTAATAGAATTAGAAATCAAGCCACTGGTATTTTTAGCTGCCTCAGCACTTTGTTTCGCAAGTTCTCCAATTTCGCTGGCAACCACTGCAAAACCTTTTCCTGCCTCCCCTGCTCTTGCCGCTTCAATTGAAGCATTTAATGACAATAGGTTTGTCTGAGAAGCTATTGATTCAATACTTTTAGTAATCATTTCTATCTGTCTTGAAGATTCTGCTATCTCAGTCATGGCATCAACCATCGTTTGCATTTCTTGATTGGTTACACTTACGTCTTTTCCTACTTCTTCCACGCTACTGCTAGCCTGTATTATATCTTTCTCGGATAATTCTACATTGTTTGTTGTTTCATTAATTAATGCAAATAACTCTTCAACTGCACTTGCCTGATCAGTTGCTCCTTCTGCCAATGATTGGGAAACGTCCAAAAGATTTCCTGATGAACTTATAAAATCATCACACATATCACCGATACGTTCTACCAGTACAGTCTGAGCTTTCTGCGTCTCTACCATGGTGGAAATATCCTGTACAACTTCCACATGTCCGATTTGAGTTTTATTATCATCAAGTAAGTACGAAACATCTACCTTAAAGTCCCCTCCCCCTTGCTCGAAGTAAGTCTGATTTTTTCCTCTATCCAGACAGTTAAGTCCGCAATTATCCGTATTACAGATTGCAGCACCCCAATTACTACATTGTTTTCCTATTGCTTCATTTCTTTTTATTCCCAGCATTTTTTCTACCGGTCTATTAATAAAAGTCCAATTCCTATCATTATCAGTAACAGATATAGGAAATGGTATAGCATCTAATATTTCCTCATACCAATGAATTGTGCTTTTTATTTGGCTTATAACAAATTGAAGCTGATGAATAAACAAATATATGTATAATACAATAAATATAACGATAAATAAAATTGATATGATAACCGGAATAATATCCCACTCTGATAATAAAAATAGTATAGCCCCTATTACACTGCCAATAACAAAAATAAATAATAGTTTTTTCTTTAAATTACCCAGCATATTTCCCATTTCCGATTTCTTTTGTCCATCCATGACTCGTCTTCCTTTCATATGAAAAATTTTATGTTGAAGTTATGTTGTTTACTATCTAAATTATTAATTGCAATTTTCCCCTTTCATAAATATTTCTATATTTCAGATAGCACATCCTATTATAACATAAATAAATTATTTATAAAACATTTTATTTTATAATTTCGTTATAATTTATTAATAAATACAATGAAATAAAATAAAGAGTGTAAGCTGTTTGTGATTAGCCTGACTCTTTATGTTCAATATCCCATTGATTCTTTTACGAGATCCATTTTTTCCGTTGAAGTTAGCATTTCCAGTAATTTGAACGCCACATCCGGAGCAGTTTGTGGGCAAGAGGATGTTATGATATTGTTATCCACAACGACAGGTTCATTTATGACAGTTACACCAAACTCTGATAACTCTTTTTGCTTATACCCACCTCTGAGATGATATGTCGTGGCTTTTCTATTTTGTAATATTCCGCTTTTTGCCAGAGCAAATGCTGCAACACAAACCGTTGCAATCGGTTTTCCTAATCTATTAAAATCTCTGATTAACTGTAATGTTCTCTCATGGTAAGCTTCTTTATAAAACTCATACTCCTCAAAGCCACCCGGAATTGCCAAAGCTGCATAATCTTCAACATTTATATCTTCAATCAAAGCATCCATTGTCACAGGTACTCCAAATGTACTGGTTACTATCTTTTGAAAACCACATGTAACAACTTCTATATCACATTGATAATCATCACGTGCCCATCCCATTATATCTATAAATACACTAAATTCCATGGTTTCAAATGCATTTGCACATAACAGTAAAACTTTCAAATCAAATTCCTCCTTGATATACAGTTTTGCACATCATTTATATTCTCCAACTATAAATCCGTATTGCAAGATATGTCCATCCATCGATGCTATTAAATGTTTTTTCTTAGATTGTGGTTTTAAATCAAGACGTGTATCCAAAACATATACATTGTACTGATATAAATGCGAAGTGTTAAATGGAGGTTTGGGTCCTCTATATTTGTGGTGGCCATATCTGATTCCTTGCACCGCATCCTCCAAATCGGATAGTATCTTTCCATGCGGTATGTTTTCAGGTATTTCTCTCATTACAGGAAGATTCCAAATAACCCAGTGGTTATATACCTTAAATAACGGATGTTTGATATCATCCATTATAATTGCGATTGATTTAGCCTTATTAGATATTTCAGATAGCGATAATGCAGGTGAAATATTCCTGCCATTGCATGAATAGTCTATTGGTATCTTTTTATTATGTAAAAAAACATTACTTGTGATTTCAATCTTATTCATTTTTACCTCCATCTTTGTTTGTACTTAATTTTACCACAAATATGGTTATAAATTATATTATTTAGCAAAATCTCTTTTCAAATAAATTAAGCAAACTATTTAACCCAATCGCTAACCCAGCGGATAAAATACTTCCCCAAGCAATTTTATGGAAATTCAATGTACGCAAACCGTCAAAAAGAAGTGTTCCCAATCCTCCTGCATTAATTAAAGCTGCTATTGTCGCAATCCCCACGGTTGACACTACCGCTAGTTTAATACCGGTAATAATTGCCCTCTTAGCCAAGGGTATCTGTATTTTCCTTAATAAATAAATACGTCCCATACCTAATCCTACCGCAGCTTCAACAACTGCCGAATCCACCTCATTTAAACCTGTAATAAAATTTCTAAGCAGTAAATATTGATTATAAATAACCAGTACAATCAATGCCGTTATTTTACCAAGTCCGGTAACCGGTATCAGTAGTGCAAATATTGCTAAACTCGGAATTGAATAGATAACTGAAAAAAGTTGAATCAGTATTGCTCCAAATTGTGGAAAACAAGTTGCACCAAGAGTAAATATCGAAGCAATGATTAATGAAAAAAACAGGGCAATCAAAACAATCTGTAAATGTTCTATCAATACGATAAACAATTTATCATAATATTTACTCAAATATACTATCATTCCATCCCCTCCCAGAATCTCGCTTCTGCTTTAGCTGATTCTATCAGAGATACCACAAATTCATCAGAAGGTCTTCGAATGATATTCTCTGGTGTATCAAATTGAACAATGTGCCCTTCATTCATAATCATTACTTTTGTTCCTAACTTGAATGCTTCATTGATATCATGGGTCACAAGCAGAAAGGTTTTTCTCAAGTCCTTATGTAGTTTTAGGAGTTCATTTTGAAGTCCAGTTCTTGTAATAGCATCCACTGCACCAAATGGTTCATCCATTAACATAATCTTTGGATTGACCGCTAATGCCCTTGCAAGCCCAACTCTTTGCTGCTGCCCGCCTGATAATTGAGCCGGATATCTATTTCTATATTCTTCCGGTGGAAGTTCGATTAAACTCAACAGCTCATCTACCCGATCATTTATTTCTTCATCCTTCCATTTCAAAAGCTTGGGAACCGTTGCAATATTATCTGCAATCGTCATATGAGGAAATAATCCGATTTGCTGAATAACATATCCTATCCTTCTTCGCACTTTTACAACATCAACCGTAGCAATATCTTCACCAAAAAGATGAATGGTTCCTTCGTCAGACTCATATAATCTATTGATCATTTTTAGTAATGTTGTCTTACCGCATCCGGAAGAACCGAGTATCGTAATAAATTCTCCCTCATCCACTTGAAAGCTCAAATGATTTACTGCATAATAGCCTTTTTTTTGAAATTTTTTAGAAACATTATCAAAGACAATTGCTGTTTGTGCCATGTGTCTCTCCTGTCTACTTAATTGATTGATAGTAATCTGCTGCCACCTCTTCTATTTCTTGCTTTTCCACATCAACCTTTGCATTTAACTCTGTTACAGCAGCAGTATCTAAGGATGCACTTATCTTATTTAATATGTCTGCTATTTCCGGTATACGTTCCAGCATATCATTCTGTACCACAGGAGCTAAATTATATGGAGGCCAGACTTGCTTATCATCTACAAGCAAGGTGTAATCATCAACATTTACTAATTGCCCTTCTGTTGTATATGCAGGTGATACATCCGCTTCGTCATTAGCAAGCACTGTATATTTCAAACCATTATCATATATCTTTGATGATTTCCATTTAAATTCACCATATACTCTTTTTAATGCAGGTATTCCATCATCCCGCTCGTCAAACTCGCCTTGCGATGCAAAACGAATTTTCTCTGCATGTTTTTGCAAATCACTGATTGTTTTTATATTCAATTCTTCCGCTACGTCAGTTCTAATAACCAGACCCTGCCCATCATTTGCCTGTGAATAATCCAACCAGGTAAGTTCAAATTGCTTATTATATTCCTGCTTTACAGTATCGTATACCTCTTGTGGATCTGTAATCATATCCATACCTAATACAGATAACAGTCCTGTTCCTGTATATTCCGGATATAAGTCGATTTCATCACTAATAATAGAGGTATGAATGAGCGAACCTGCGATGCTGAAATTCCGTTCTACTTTATATCCTGCATCCTCTAAAGCCAAAGCATAAAGTTCTCCGACAATCATATTCTCGGTAAAGTCTTTGGAACCCACCCGGATTGTGATGCCATCACCCGAAGCTGCCGCTTTACTTTGACACGCGCCCAATGAAAATGCCAAAACGATTCCTAATCCCAATGCTGCTAATTTTTTTATTTTATATCTCATCTTATTCTCCTTATGCTTTTATAAATTTATACTTCATTAAAATCTTATCTAACTGCCATAATATCAAACCAGACATCACCGACAGCATTCCCACAGAAATACCACCTATTAATAATAAGTCTGTTCTGTTTAATCCTAATCCGGTTAAAATGATACCACCTAATCCCCCTGCCCCTATTTTTGCTGCAATCGTAGCACTTGCAATAATCTCAACTAATGCTGTCTTAGTACCGGTTAAAATCATTGGTAACGCCAGAGGTACTTTTACCTTTCTAAAAATCTGCTGATCTGTCATTCCCAATCCCAATCCCGTCTCAATCATAAACTCCGGTACTTCCTCAAATCCTGCCGCCGTATTCATTAAAATCGGCGGAACCGCTAATAATATCAGGGCCATTACCGTTGGTTTTATGCCTGTTCCAATAATAGGAATCAATAGTATCAACACGGCTAAACTCGGTATAATTCTTAATACCTGAAAGAAACCGGTTATCCATTTTCCCCTCATTTTATTCCTTGTGCATAAATACCCCAACGGAACTCCAATAAGCAGTGCTATCAATAATGATACTATGCTAATGACAATATGCTCTTTCACACATATCAAATATGAATCCGTATGATTCATAAAATATGCTTGTATATCTGCCCAAAGCCTCATACTAGATTCTCTCCTTTGCCTATCTTTCATTACGTATTCGAACTAATGTTCTATTTAGAATATCACATTATAAGTAACATGTAAATAGAAAAATTACCATCTAATACCATAAA
>CAYXCV010000127.1:0-7102 GCA_964463365.1 uncultured Kineothrix sp. | reverse complement strand
TGTGCGGGAAGGCATCCGCCGAATTCTCGATAACCTTCCTCCTCGTCAACCTGCCATATTTTACAGGTACATGGCGCTAGATAGGAAAATATAGGAAATTATTGTATACAAGCGATACACTTAACACTTGTGTATCTGAAATTAATGCAATAATCAATATGAAATTATCAAGGTACCCGTGAAATTATATCACAATTTATTTTGCATGTAAATGTACGCCGCACGAAAAAAGCGAAAAGCGCATTAAGATAGGGACTAAAATGCCATGTATAGCTGCTAACTACACATGGCATTTTTTATACAATTACATATATTTCTTAATTACATCTATCTTATCTAATTGTTCCCAAGGTAAATTAAGATCATTACGACCAAAGTGTCCGTATGCCGAGGTTTGTTTGTATATCGGACGGCGAAGATTTAACATCTTTATAATTCCCGCAGGACGAAGATCGAAATTCTCACGGATAATCTCTACCAGTTTATCATCCGCAATCTTACCGGTACCAAAGGTATCTACCATAATAGAGGTTGGCTGTGCAACACCTATCGCATAAGACAACTGAATCTCACATTTGTCTGCGGCACCTGCTGCCACGATATTCTTTGCTACATAACGAGCTGCATAAGCAGCGGAACGGTCTACTTTTGTACAGTCTTTTCCGGAAAAAGCACCGCCGCCGTGACGAGCATATCCGCCATAAGTATCTACAATAATTTTACGTCCGGTCAGACCTGCATCACCATGAGGTCCACCAATTACAAAACGTCCTGTAGGATTGATAAAGAACTTCGTTTCGTCATCAATTAATTCCTTAGGTAAAATAGGATCAAATACATACTTCCTGATATCTTCGTGTATCTGCTCCTGAGTCACTTCTTCATCATGCTGTGTGGATAATACCACAGCTTCCAAACGCAGTGGATTGCCGTTTTCATCGTATTCTACAGAAACCTGGCTTTTTCCATCCGGTCTTAGATATTTCAAAGTACCATCTTTACGAACCTTCGTAAGCTGAAGTGCAAGCTTATGAGCGAGAGCGATGGAGTATGGCATATATTCTTCTGTTTCATTGGTTGCATAACCAAACATCATTCCCTGATCGCCGGCACCGATTGCTTCAATCTGCTCATCGGTCATCTTATTCTCTGCCGCCACCTTTGCTTCATATGCTTTGTCAACACCCATTGCTATATCCGAAGACTGCTCATCAATCGCTACCAATACTGCACAAGTATTGCCGTCAAAACCATATTCTGATTTTGTATAACCGATATCTTTGATGGTCTCACGTGCTATTCTCTGAATATCTACATATGCATTTGTTGTAATTTCTCCGGTTACTAAAACAAATCCGGTACATGTTGCCACCTCACATGCAACACGGCTCATAGGATCCTTTTCCATCAACGCATCCAGCACCGCATCTGAAATTGCATCGCAGAGCTTGTCCGGATGCCCTTCTGTAACTGATTCTGAAGTAAATAAAAATTTCTCCATTTTGTTTCCTCCTTTATACTATTAAATGAACAAAAAAGATTCTGTGTTGCAGAATCTCGCGCCGAGCGCGGTCGCTTTGCGACATATTACAGCTTTGCGCGAGTGCGCATATTCGCGTAGCGTTTTTATTATATAGGAGCACTTTCCTATATAATAAAAAAAATCCGCTGTAAGCGGACCCGATAATCGATAATCAAATCCTCTTATTGTTCGACGTGTCATTTACTGACAAGTTACTCGCTCAGGCAGGCACCTTCCAAATCTGGGGTTGCCGTGGCTTCATAGGTCCTATATACCTCCACCACTCTGAATAAGAGACTATTTACAATATGGAATTTTCATATCTATGTATAAATTACACCAACTATTTCATTTTGTCAATGTATTTATTGACAACGTTCACCAAAAACCCTATAATTTCTGTAGCTTCTACAATAATACCAATGATAAAGCAAACGACTATTGTGAGGGAACAATATATTTGGAGGGGGCATATGAGAAGAGTAAGTACAGCACAATTAGTACCGGGCATGGTGACAGCGGAGGATGTTTATAATTATAACGACAGCCTTATCTTGCCTAAAGGCTTAATATTAACCGACCGGTCTATTACTAAACTAGAATTTTATTCTATTATAAATGTCAGAGTAGAGGAAGAGGTAGTCCCTGTCCCTGAAGAAGAATTAGAACTAGACACTTCTTATTCTGAACGATTGAAGCAAACACCTGAATTTCAGAAATTTCAAGAAGATTATCATAAAGAAACCGAATCCTTCAAATCAGCAATTGTTGACTTACTGGATGAAAATGCCATCGCAGATACCGATTCAATCATTCAGCATACATTAACTTTGTTAGCCCCCGATGATGTGCATATTAATGTTTTTGACATGCTGCATAATATGCGTCAACTGAGTGATGTTATTTATACTCATTCTATGAATGTAGGTCTTATCTGCAATGTTTTTGCCCGTTGGCTTCGCTTGGATGAAGAAGAGATACGTACCGCAACACTCTGCGGTCTCTTACACGATATCGGGAAGGTGAAAATGCCGGAAAGAATTCTTAAGAAACCCGGAAAACTGACCTCTCGTGAATTCGATGTGATTAAAACTCATCCCCGGGAAGGCTATCATATACTCGAATACAGCCCTATCAATGCACATATTAAAAATTCTGCTCTTATGCACCATGAGCGATGCGACGGTTCCGGTTATCCTTTGGGACTTACTTCGCAGCAAATAGATCCTTATTCCAAATTAGTTGCCATCGCAGATGTTTATGACGCTATGACAAGTGCCCGTGTCTACCGAGGACCTTTATGTCCGTTTAAAGTAATTGAAACATTTGAAAATGAAGGTTTCCAGAAATATGATTCTAAGTTCATACTCATTTTCCTTGAAAATATTGTAAACACTTACCTGCTGCATCGTGTAAGGCTTACCAATGGTGATGAGGGAGATATTGTTTATATTAACAAGCATAAACTTTCCAAACCTACTGTCAAAGTCGGCTCCAATTACATCAATTTATCCGAGGAACCGCATATACACATTGATTCACTCATATAAGTTTTAAATCCCCGCTATGCATTGTGCGCAGCGGGGACTTTTTATAATTATTTTTTTATTTCACTGCCGCCAAAGGCTGCATCCAGGTTCCTAAAACCGCAGAAACCTTCTTCATTTACCAGTGACATTACATCAGCTCCTGCCGGAATGGTCACGGTATAATATTTACCCTCAGGTTTTACTTGTTTTGTATCTCTTGAATAAATAATAGATTTTAAGAAAAAATAATTATATGATTAAAAAATTCCTAGAAAAGAATAAAGATATATTGGTTCCCAAGAAGCTACTTGTCATACTGATCGGTACTGCTATTGCCTCCTTTGGGATTCACAATATCCATCAGCAGACTGATATCACTGAAGGAGGAGTTATTGGCTTAATTCTGCTGCTCAATCATTGGCTTCATATTTCTCCGGCATTCATTACCCCTGTGCTTGACATCACCTGTTATGTTCTAGCCTTTCGGTACTTAGGAAGCAGTTTTATTAAAACCTCTATGATATCCACGATAAGTGTAGCTATTTTTTTTAAAATATGGGAGCTATTCCCTCCTATGCTGCCCAACCTTTCCGATCGCCCATTCATTGCCGCAGTACTGGGAGGTATTTTTGTCGGTATAGGGGTCGGGTTAATTGTTCGACAGGGTGGTTCCAGCGGCGGTGACGATGCATTAGCACTTGTGATATCCAAAGTAACACACTGCCGCATCTCTCGTGCTTATCTTTTGACGGATATAACCGTTCTGCTACTATCACTTACTTATATTCCATTCAGCAGAATTATTTTTTCCCTAATAACAGTAACCGTATCTTCTTTATTGATTGATTTTGTCCATAACAATAGCCATTGACGCTTACCGGCATCAATGGCTATATTTTATTCAACCTACTTTTAATTTAAATTTCTGTAATTGACGTTCCGTATTTACTTTATCAATCTGTGCTCCGAGTCCTTGCATTTTCAAATGGAAATCCTCATACCCACGTTCAATAAACTTAATATCATCAATGATAGTAATTCCTTCTGCCGCAAGACCTGCAATGACAAGTGCGGCTCCGGCACGTAAATCCGGTGCTGTCAGGCTCGCTCCCGTATACTTCTCTACACCGTCTATGATTGCGGTGTTACCCTCTACTTTAATATTGGCTCCCATCCTTGTCAGTTCATCCACATATTTGAAACGGTTTTCAAATATACTTTCCGTAACAATGCTGGTGCCTGAGGAAAGTCCCAGTGCAACTACAATCTGGGGCTGCATATCCGTAGGAAATCCGGGATAGGGAAGAGTCTTAACTTGTGTATGTGTCAGTGGTTTCGCAGCCACCACACGTACTGCATCGTCTGATTCTTCAATTTCACAGCCAATTTCTAAAAGCTTTGCGCTAATAGATTCTAAATGCTTAGGAATCACATTCTTAACCGTGACATCCCCTTTTGTAACTGCTGCCGCAAACATAAATGTTCCGGCTTCTATCTGATCAGGAATAATCGTATACTCACTTCCATGAAGCTTCGATACTCCTTTTATTCTGATAACATCTGTACCTGCCCCTTTAATATCAGCACCCATACTATTTAAAAAGTTTGCCAAGTCAACTACATGAGGTTCCTTTGCAGCATTTTCAATGGTTGTCTTTCCATCCGCCATAGCCGCTGCCATCATTACATTAATTGTCGCCCCCACTGATACCACGTCAAGATATACATGACTTCCGTGCAGATTATCTGCATCTGTAATAATAAGACCATGTTCTATTCTGACATCCGCACCAAGTGCACGAAATCCCTTAATGTGCTGATCAATTGGTCTTAAACCAATATTACAGCCTCCCGGCAATGCTACCTCTGCCTTCTTATACTTTCCAAGCAATGCTCCCAGTAAATAGTAGGAAGCTCTAATTTTCTTAATAAAATCATCTTCAATAACTAAATCATGAATGTGAGCTGCATTTATCTTAACTGCATGCCTTCCCATTCGGTTTACTACAACTCCTATGCTTTCCATCGCCTGAATAAGCACATTAATGTCTCGGACATCCGGTAAATTCTCTATTAATACGGTTTCATCCGTCATAATCGCAGCCGCAAGGATAGCTAGTGCAGCATTTTTAGCACCGCCTACTTCCACTTCACCTACTAACGGATTACCACCTTTGATTGCATATTGTTCCATGGTATACCCTCTATTCAATCATCATTTCTATAGTCTAATTTAACTGTACAATAATAATCTATACAGTAAAAGTCTCATTTCAATCTTATCCTAATGATTATACCATAATATATCTATTTGTAAATGGTTCATTTAATTTAGATATTTTAAGGGATTCACCTGACTGCCATTAATCAGTATCTCAAAATGAACATGCGGTCCCGAACTAATGCCTGTATTACCGCTTAAAGCAATTTTCTGTCCTTGGGATATCTTCTGTCCTTCTTTTACCAGAACTTTGCTCAAATGTCCATATCTCGTCTGCCTTCCATCACCATGATTAATGTATACAACATATCCATATCCACTTCCCCAGCCTGCTTTAGCAACCGTTCCTGCCGAAGATGCCATAACCGCTGTTCCAACCGGAGTTGCCCAATCTACACCTCTATGATAAGTACTCGCCCCTCTTGTCGGCCTGCTTCGTTTTCCAAAATTAGAAGATAGACGTCCGCCGGAAAGAGGCTTGATATAGGTTGGCGGAATCTTAGTTCCACGCTCAACAATTTTAGGCACGGCTACATAAGTAACCTCTTCCTTAACAATTTCTCTATCCACTTCCGCATTATTGCGGAAAGAGACAATTGCTACTACTTTTCTATGACCTGCCGAAGGCTCTTGTAATGTTTTTGTATCTGTCGTATACCAATTATCATTATCAACATAAACAATATCCGCTTCGTAATCCTCTTCATAGTACATTTCTTCCTGTCTTTCTACGGATAATTCCGGCTCCGGTACCGTTACTATGATTTCATCCCCTACACGGATTGTTGATGTTTCACTTTCAATGGAATCATTCATTGCAATCAGCTTCTCCATTGTCAGATTATTCTCCATTGCAATTTTTGACAATGTATCTCCCGATACTATTTCATATATCTGATTCTTCTCCTGATCCTTTGTTACTTCTTCAATTGCGGCATTAAGAGAAGTCAATTTATCCTCAGAAAGATAAGATTCGACTACCTCTATAGTATCTCCAAAGTCCAAAGAAATTAATCCTAGTTTAAAGTCCGAAAACTCTTTTTCATGGGCTAACTTTTCCGGATTATAATCTGCATCCAAGACTTCATATATACCGATAGGCGCAAATGCTTCTTCCTGGGAATCTTCTGCCTTTTTCTCTTCTTTTGATTTGACATTTGTTGTCAAAACATTCAGTTCTCTCGTACAATCCAAAGCAAGCTCCACATCATACTTGTCCTCAGAATCATATTTATCAATAGATGCCTGCAACAATTGCAGTACTTCATCTTTACTGGATAAATTAACAGTATATTCATTAATTTTAACCGTATAAGAACGATGCAACGTTTGTTTGATATTTTCTTTCAGTTGTTTTTTCATATTAGCTGAAACAAACGATTTATTGTCGACACGCCCAAATAACACTTCATTGCCTTCTAACTCTAAATTCGTTTCAATTAATACAAGTTCTTCTCCATCACCTGCAACGGCTCTTCTTGCTTCCTTTAAACAATCTTCTGCTTCTGCTCTGCTGCTCAATACTCCAACACTCACGCCATTTAAAGAAACATTAAATATATTATCTCCCGTACTTTCTATTTTCATGATTCTTGGTACGAAAAAAATACTGACAAAAACTGCCAGAACCGTCATTTTAGTTGTTCTTATGTGTAATCGTTTATAATATTTGCTAATTTTTCTCATTTATATTTCATTCCATTTTATCTATTTTAATATGTTTTTATTTTTGTAACAAAATCGTAACAAATTTATTCTATCAGCATTTATTTTAGTTGTAAAGGAAATATTGTTAATGCTACAATAACTATACGCTTTACCATTATTATT
>CAYXCV010000126.1:0-7103 GCA_964463365.1 uncultured Kineothrix sp. | reverse complement strand
ATACTAGGAAGGGAGCAAAGATTGAATGTGTGCATGTCTATAAATATGATATACTTCAAGAAGAAATAATTGAGATTGAAGTAGATAAAATGAATGAGGGAGAAATCAGTAGATGGAAGCGTATCATATACTAATTGTTGAAGATGACAAAGATATCAGGGACGGAATAGAGATATACCTTAGGAATCAGGGATATATGGTAACTCAGGCGGCAGATGGAATTGAAGGCCTTAGGAAAATCGAAGAGGAAGAGATTCATCTTGCCATTGTGGATGTTATGATGCCACGTATGGATGGCATTACGATGATGATGAAAGTAAGAGAAAGAGGTTATGACTTTCCGGTGATTATGCTATCTGCAAAATCAGAAGAAGTGGATAAGATTATGGGCCTAAATATGGGAGCGGATGATTATGTGACAAAGCCATTTACCACCCTCGAACTGCTTGCCAGGGTAAACTCTCATTTAAGGAGATACAAAAAATATCTACAGGCAATAGATCCGGAGAAAGAGAATGACAAAGTATATGTAATTGGCGGTTTGGAGCTTAATGAGGAAACCGTGGAAGTGAGTGTAGATGGTAATCCGGTAAAGATGACTCCGCTGGAATTCAAGATATTACTTCTTTTAATGAGAAATCCGGGCAGGGTATTCAGCGCAGATGAAATCTACGAAAGAGTCTGGAATGAACAGGCAGTGAATACCGATACCATTATGGTTCATATTAGAAAAATAAGAGAAAAAATTGAAATTAACCCGAAGGATCCAAAATATTTGAAGGTGGTGTGGGGCGTTGGATACAAAATTGAAAAACAATAAAAAGGCAAGTGTCGTTATCGCGGCGGCAGTTATTATAATAAGTGCGATAATATTTACATTATTCTACCCGACGTTTAAAAAAGAGGCGGATAGATATTATACAGAAAGTTTTCCGGAGGACTATTTTATCGAAAATCTATACAAGAGTAATTATGTCTTATATAAGGATTTGGTAGATAAGGTAGATCAGACGAATGTTAACTATCAGGATTTGTACTTAGAAACGCAGATTCAGGATGTTCCGTCACCGCCTGAAGAATTAGCATATGGCAGTTATTCAGATAAGGTAGAACAATTGGATGAAGATATCAGGCGCTCGGTAGATGGAGAATTTAATGAATGGCGAAGCAATACTTTAAGAGGTATTGCACAGCAGTTGGATTACTGCGTCATTGACCACCAAACCGGGCAGATGATCAAAAACACAGGACGGGGCATTGAAGTTCTGGACGGAACTGACAATAGCGAGGAAAGAAATCAACTGCCTTATGATTTTTATATTAAGATGGCATTTGATGGAGCTGGGAATCTTGATAAATTGTCGGTAAAAGGTGTGAACTCCGATGAGCTATTAAAGAAAGTACAGCATATCATAAAAGGCAGTAAAATATCCAATTATTTACCATATGTAAATAACGATAATAATGGAATATTTTATGGATACAGCGGTGTAAATCAAGAACTAAAGAAGATAGTTACTAAGGTTAAATCCCCTCAGAACGTTACATTTATATATGCAATGACAAGAGAGCAGTTAGACTCTCCTATTTTCGGTAATGCGAAATGGCAGGAATTCTACGCATATTATCAGAGCGGGATTGTGGAAATATACGGCATTATATTGGTAATCATAGCTATTATTGTATTGTTATTATCAAAAGCAAATATAAATAGTCTATATAAGAAGAAAATATGTAAGCTATCAGTAGAACTAAGCTTTGTTTTGGGTCTGTTCATCTTCGTTTTTTTCAGGGAACTAATGGCCACTTTGGTTAACTATATGTATCGGGGGTATTTTAATGATATCTACAGTAAATACTTAGGCTTTTTGCCAAGTGAGATATTTCCCTATATCTCGTATGGGATTAATTTTATAGTTTTATGTTTCTCATTTGCAGCCTGGTATTATGTGATAAGCTCGTACGGAGCAGTTTTTGAATATGGAATCGGGAACTTTTTTAAGGAGCGAAGCTTAATTGTACGCTTTGTAAACTGGATATGCAGTGGCTGTAAGAAATATATCATGATTTTTAAGGAAGAAATCTTACATGTGGATTTGGAAAAGAAAGAGAAAAGGATTCTTGTTAAAGTAGTAATCGCTAATTTTATTATCTTAGCTATTATTTGTACCTTATGGGTGTTTGGATGGTTTGCACTGATTATTTACTCCATTATCTTATATTTTATACTGAGAAAATATTTTACTATGATTCAAGAGCAATATCATCGTCTACTCAAAGTTACGGGCTCTATCGCAGGAGGCAATCTCAATACAACGTTTGAAGAAAATCTGGGTGTATTTGAATCTTATAAAGGGGAGCTTCTAAAGATACAGGACGGGCTGCGCAAAGCGGTAGATGAAGAGGTGAAAAGCCAAAGAATGAAAACAGAGCTTATTACCAATGTATCCCATGATTTAAAGACACCACTCACCGCCATAACCACCTATATCGACTTACTAAAAGAGGAGGGCGTGACTGAGGAACAGCAGAAAGAATATATTAAGGTATTGGAAAAGAAATCACTTCGGTTAAAATTTTTAATAGAGGATTTGTTCGAAGTCAGCAAGGCCAACAGTAGAAATGTAACTATGAATCTGGTGGATGTAGATATTGCGAATCTGGTACGTCAGGTTTACTTGGAATATGAGGATAAGATTGAGGAAGCTGATTTGATTTTCAGATTTCAGGTACCCGATCATAAAGTAATTCTTAAGCTGGATAGTCAGAAAACATACCGTATTTTTGAAAATTTATATATTAATATTGTAAAGTATGCAATGCCGTATACAAGGGTATATGTTAATATTATTCAGTCAGATGACGGGGTTCAAATTGAGTTTAAGAATATGTCTGCCACAGAATTAAATATAAGCCCGGAGGATTTGACAGAAAGATTTGTCCGCGGTGACAGCTCCAGGAATACGGAGGGAAGCGGTCTGGGTCTAGCCATAGCAAGAAGCTTTACAGAGCTTCAGGGCGGTAAACTGGAAGTGAATATAGATGGAGATTTATTTAAAGTGACCCTCTGGTTAAAAAATGATTGATGCAAAAGCATCTTATGTATAGTTTGTGGCATCAAATCTCATATATTAAGTAAAAAAATATGATATACTAATGAATAAGAGTTTTAGTCATAATTATATGTGAGAGAGGTATGAATATGAAGTTTACGAAAATGCATGGATGTGGCAATGATTATATTTATATCAATGGATTTGAAGAAAAAATACTACAAGGGAAAAAATCAGAGATTGTAAAAAAATTAAGTGACAGACATTTTGGCATAGGCGGTGATGGAGTCATCTTTATTAATCCGGTAACAGTTATCAAGGATAATAACAAACTCATGGCAGACTTTGAGATGGAAATGTATAATGCTGACGGATCCCGATCGGAAATGTGTGGTAATGGTATCCGCTGTGTAGCGAAGTATGTTTATGATAAAGGGCTTACAGATAAAACCTCTATCAGTGTGGTAAGTGCCGGGAGTATCAAGCATTTACAGTTAACATTGTCAGAGGGAGAAGTATCTTCAGTTAAAGTGAATATGGGAGCACCGATTCTAAAAAGCTCTGACATACCTGTCCTTTCGGAGCGTGAAGAAGTAATAGGAGAAACGATTGAAGTTGCAGGAGAAAATTATCAAATGACATGTGTGTCAATGGGTAATCCTCATGCGGTAGTTTTTTTGGATGATATTGTCAATCTTGACATTGAAAAAATTGGTCCTCAGTTTGAGAATCACATACGTTTTCCCAAACGCATAAATACAGAATTTGTTAAGGTAATAGATGAGCATACTGTAGAAATGCGTGTATGGGAGCGTGGTACGGGTGAAACACTTGCTTGTGGTACGGGAGCGTGTGCCTCTGTCGTAGCTTGTATATTAAATGGTTTGACGTCAGAAGAGGTTACTGTTAAACTATTAGGTGGCAAGCTTCATGTGCAATGGGATAGAGAAGAAAATATTATTTATATGACGGGACCTGCTGTAACGGTATTTGAAGGTGAGATTCCGGTATAGATAGTGATGATTTTGCACAGAAGATAAATGCACAGTAAGACATATCTGAGAGGAGAAAAAATGTTTAAGATTAATGACAATTATTTAAAATTACAGGGAAGTTATCTTTTTTCTAATATAGCAAAGAAAGTCAGCAATTATTCCCAGGAAAATCCGGATAAAAAAATCATACGCCTTGGTATCGGTGATGTGACACAGCCGTTGGTTCCGGCTATTATTGAGGCATTGCATGGTGCGGTGGATGAAATGGGAAATGCAGATACTTTTAGGGGATATGCACCTGATTTAGGATATGAGTTTTTAAGAAATGCCATAACCGAACATGATTATAAGGCACGTGGATGTAATATTTCAGCAGATGAAATCTTTGTTTCCGATGGAGCAAAATGTGATTCCGGCAATATTCAGGAAATTTTCAGTTTAGATAATAAAATTGCGGTATGTGATCCGGTATATCCGGTTTATGTGGATACCAATGTCATGGCAGGAAGAACAGGTACTTTTGATGTAAATTCAGAGACATGGAGTGATGTAATCTATATGCCTTGTTTGGCAGAAAATAATTTTGCCCCCGAACTTCCTAAGGAAACACCAGACTTGATTTATCTTTGTTTCCCGAATAATCCAACAGGATCAACGATTACAAAAAGCCAGCTGCAGGAATGGGTTGACTATGCAAATAAGGTTGGCGCAGTGATTATTTATGATGCGGCTTATGAAGCTTATATTTCAGAAGCGGATGTGCCACATAGCATATATGAATGCGAGGGTGCAAGAACTTGTGCCATTGAACTACGTTCTTTCTCTAAAAACGCTGGGTTTACAGGTGTCCGTCTGGGATTCACTGTAATTCCTAAGGATTTAAAGTGTGGTGATGTGATGCTGCATTCTCTTTGGGCAAGACGTCACGGAACAAAATATAACGGAGCGCCGTACATTATACAACGTGCCGGAGAAGCTGTTTATTCAGAAGCGGGCAAGGAGCAGATTAAGAAGCAAGTTGCTTATTACATGAATAACGCAAAATATATTATGAACGGATTAAGAGATGCGGGATATACCGTATCAGGTGGTGTGAATGCACCTTATATCTGGATGAAAGCACCAGAAAACATGACAAGCTGGGAGTTTTTCGATTATCTGCTTGAAAAAGCTAATGTAGTTGGAACCCCGGGTTCAGGCTTTGGACCAAGCGGTGAAACTTATTTCAGACTTACCGCATTTGGAACCTATGAGAATACCGTGGCGGCGGTTGACAGAATCAAAGCATTATAATTATGAATGACACACAAGGGGGGAGTCGGGAAATATACGATTTCCCCTTTAGTATATAAAAATATGGGACCTGTTAACAGGAACGTATCTTGCATTTCATTTTTTAGTATGTTAGTATTAGCTCATCTTATATGTATTTAAAATCAGGCTGACTATTCAGCAATCAAGAGCATTCGCTCACATTTTCAAATTAAGAATAATAAAATAGTAATGAGGAGGTAGTTGTTTATAGTGGGAGAAAAAAATCATGCCATATGTCATTATCTTTCTATGCCGGATGTTTTTGCGGATTTTATTAATGGCGTAGTTTTTCAGGGAAGAGAGGAGGTACATGCTGAAAATATTAGAGAGAGCAGCCAAGTTTTATATCATAAAAAAGAAAGATTAATAAGCCGGACAAGAGATGTAGTGAAATACATAGCTGGTGAAAAAGAATACTTAATTATTGGTGTAGAGAACCAAAATCAAATTCACCATGCCATGCCGCTGCGCTGCATGGAGTATGATGTAATGGAATATAGAAAACAATTCAGAGAAATTGTAGAAGAAAATAGGAAACAAAAAAAGCTTAAAGATGCAGGGAGTTATCTTTCCGGATTTCGGGCAGAAGATAAGCTGCACCCTGTAATAACCTTTGTTTTTTATCATGGAAGCGGCACATATAATAGTTGTGAAACCCTATATGACATGTTAGAATTAAATAAAGATAACAGTGAATATTTGCCATATATTCCGGATTATAAAATGAATCTCATATCTCTTGATACCTTAAATGAAAAGAAGTTTCAAACAGGTTTAAGAGAATTAATTGGGGTTATGAAACACAGTAGCAATAAGAAAGATATGAAAAAGTATATAGAAGAGAACAGCGAGCGAATGAGCCGGTTGGATGAGACAACCTTTGATACGATAACAGTGATGATAAACCATAAGGCTTTACAGAAATATAAGAAAAATTATCAAAGCGAGAAGGGAGATGTAAATATGTGTCAGGCTATAATCGAAATGATAGAAGAGGGACGGGAAGAAGGAATTGAAGAAGGAATAGAAAAAGGAATCGAAAAAGGAATAGAAAAAGTGGTTTTAAGTATGATTACAAAAGGATATTCAAGCAGTATGATTGCAGATATGACAGATATTCCATTTGATATGGTTCAAAAGATAGAAAAAAGAGAAACACCATAAAAATTCTAAGATGAAACGTATCTTATATGAGGGCAAGGAGGACGAAGTGAGCGACAAGCAGTTTGATAAGTGCATCAGGCAGATGGTGCAAGGGGATAAGCAGGGTCTTCGGAAGATTTATGAAGCCTATATCAGCTACATATACACAATTGTGTATGGTATTCTGGGCAATAAAGAAAATGCAGAAGATGTAGCCAGTGAATTCTTTATTAAGCTATGGGAAAAAGCGGAATACTACAAGGCGGGAAGAGGTCACCGTGGATATCTTGCCACTATGGCAAGGAATATGGCCATTGATTATTTGCGCAAGTATAAGAAAGAGGAATTGACAGATGAAGTGCAAGAGATGAGCTCAACAGAAAGCATAGAAGATGAAGTGATTGGGGAACTGGCACTGGAAGATGCCTTAAATCACCTGAAACCGGAAGAAAAACAAATCGTTGACATGAAGGTGCTGGGTGGACTGACTTTTAAGGAAATTGCTGAATTATTGTCAAAACCGATAGGAACTGTTACATGGATGTATCAAAATGCAATAAAAAAATTAAGGAGGTGTGGCTATGAATAAGATTTTTGA
>CAYXCV010000125.1:0-7240 GCA_964463365.1 uncultured Kineothrix sp. | reverse complement strand
ATTATACTTTTTCATTTTTAAAATTGCAAGTGTTTTTTATTATTATTTTTAGCTAGTCATTTTAACGCTTTACCCATCAATCTAACCGTGTCTAATGGAATATCTGTCATTTCATTAATCTGAATAAAAGAATACCCTTTTCTAAGCATACTTAATACAACTCTTTCTAAGCCTTCTTCTCTACCTTCTTCTCTGCCTTCTTCTCTGCCCTCTTCTCTACCTTCTTCTCTACCTTCTTCTATCATTTCTACAATTGCCTGACACATATCAATTCCTCCTTCCTCTTTTCTACAGTTATGTTTATAGTTTAACAATTCTTTATGGTTAATCATTATACTAATAGTATCAAAAGTAGTATCATCTAAATCGCTAATCCGATTTTTGTTATCCTCTACATAAGCTTGCAGAGCTTTCTTGGATGCACTATTCTTCATGATGCCAATCAAATCTCTGAAGCCTGTTCTGAACTTTGTCTCATCCAAATCTGACAACAAAATAAGGTTCATTTTATAGTTTGGAATATAGGGTAAATATTTTATGTTACTCTCATCTAATTGTAGCATCTCATATAGTGTTTTACAACTATTGTATGTATCTTTTCCATGATAAAATACAAAGGTCATTACGGGATACAAACGGTCTTCCGGTCCAAATCCGGATAAATAAGCAGATGAGTTTTCATATTTTTTCATTTCACTATTTTGCTTTGCAATACGTTTTATCTGCTTCCCATATTCCATTACATCATATTCCATGCATCGAAAAGGCATCGCATAGTGTATCTGGTTTTGGTTTTCAATTCCAATAATCATATATTCTTTTTCAGCTGATAAATATTTTACAATATCCCTAGTGCGGCTAATGGTCTGCCGTGGCTGGATGTGATTACTATGACTCCCTATCTGATAAAGATTAGGGTTACTTTCCTTAAGCTTTTTCGCACACACCTCCTTTCTCCCGTCAAATACAGCACCGTTAATAAAATCCGCAAAGATTTCAGGTAACGCAAGATAACTGCACATTGCATTATTTTTTTCTCCCAATACGTTGATTACCTCCTGCATCATATTTCAAATTACTTGGAAATGCGAGCGAATGCTCAATGAACACCGTATGAACGGCTAAAACAAGTGATTTAAGATGCAATCAGCATAGCAGATTTTTTGTCATAGTACAAGAGATTTTAATACCTGATATCTAAACAGAGTCATTCCGTAAGTTTCCTGATCCACTTCCTACTTTTATAAACACGAACTCCTAAGATAAGCCTTACCACCTCTTCCAGAGAAAGAATAAAGTAAACCTGATATACGGGTAATTTGAAAATATAGGCACTTATGAATGCCAGGGGAACTCCAAAAATCCATGTACCAATCAAGTCAATAATTAACGTATATTGCGTATTTCCTCCGCTTCTTAGTATGCCTCCGGCAATTATCATATTGGTTATCTTGGCAAAAATAATAAGTGTCAAAGCGTAGATTAAATATTTAGCCTGAATAGCTACTTCCGGTTCTATGTCATATAAACTGATATAGAATCCTGCAATTGCAATGAGGATACCCGATACTATAAGGGAACCAATGAGTCCGACTTTGATTAAATAACCGGAAATCGAATACGCCTCATCATTTTCCCCGCTTCCTAATCTTTTACCTACCATTACACTGGCTGCAGTGGAAATACCACTGAACATTCCGATAAACATCCCCATTAACGGATTCAAAAGTGTAGTCGCTGCAAGTGCCGTAGTACCCATACGCCCATATACTACTGCATAAATATTCTCTCCGATGCTCCAACTGAATTCGTTAATAAGTATCGGAAAAATTATGACTGATATTTTCTTATAAAATGCTCTGTCCAACGTCTTTAATGGAGTCAAATGTATAATCCCTTTTGTCTGTAAATAAAGCATAAATACTATTAAGATAATAGCTTCCGCACATCTGCCTATCAATGTACCATATCCGGCACCTATCAATCCCAGAGCAGGCATTCCAAATTTCCCATAGATAAGAGAATAATCGAAGAATAAATTGATAAACATACAAATAACGCTGGCATACATCGGGAGTTTACTATGCTCTGTACTCCGCAGATAAGAGGCGCAAAGCATGATAAGAGTCATGGGACAAAAGCTGATTCCGATAATCCGCAGATATCTTCCTGCCAGCAATACCGTTTCCTTATCGGTAGAATATATGCCCATAATGGAATCCGGTACCAGAATGGAGGGCAGCATGAAGAACAGCAGAACAACCAGTCCAATATAAAGACAGGAAAAAAAGCTTTTGCTCTTGCCCTTTTCATCCTGAGTGCCATGATACTGTGCAATTAAAATGGAGGACACCGCAGCAATGGCAGACATCGTAAACATAACTATACTCGAAAACTTAGTTCCAAGCCCACTGGCAGCAATGCTTACCGCTCCCAATCTGCCTACCATTAATTGATCCACTAAACTGTAAGACGCCTGAAAAATACACTGCAACGTAATAGGCAATCCTATTTTAATCATCTCTTTAAAATATTTACTTTTTGCCATAATGAACTTCTCCTTAATCTATATTTCTTATATATAGATTAATCATAAATTCCAATAAACACAATAGGTTAAACGCGTAACCTGCGACAAAATTAATAGCTATATTTTATGCAATATAGCTATCTGTTTCTATCCGATACACTTTCACGCTCTACCAATGTCAGTGATAATAATTCTGTTCTGGCCGTTTCTTTTCCTTCTATCAGCTCTTCCAAAAGCTGCACTGCCATCTCTGCTCTTTTATATAAATTCTGTCTGATGGTTGTTAGTTTAGGTCTGACCCATTCTGCCATAGAAATATCATCAAAGCCCATAATTGAGAATTGTTCCGGTATTTTGATTCCCATATCCAAAAGATAATTCATAAACTCTATCGCATAAACATCAGAGGCACAAAAGGCAGCCGTATAAATTTGCTCCCCTCTGAAAAACTTCTCATATAAGACTTGGTAATCTTTGAATCTTTCTTCTTTATTTCTATTGACTACTTGATAGTCTGATTCAGAATATTCGATTCCGGCTTTGTGTAGTTCCTTAGTCAGACCGACATATCTGTCATAATCACAGCCTTCTTTATTGTCTGCCAGATACATAATTTTTCTATGCCCTTTTTGAATCAGATATTCACCTGCAATCATTCCCCCTGTAATATTTTCCAACCCAATGTCTGAAAAATTGTGTACGTTTGTAGTGTAAGCGTCCAACACAACAAAGGGAATATGCATTTTGCTTCTTAAGGATTCATAGTCCTGCTGACAGTAACCAATTAAAATCAGCCCTGCCATATTCCACATGGAGGCGTAGGCTATAATTTGGTTTATATCCGTCTCCTCCCGAATCATCATAAAATAATTTTTCTTTTTGAGCTCTTTGGAGAGCCCGTTTAATATGCCGCTCACAAAGGGGTCTTCTAGCATTTTGCCGCCATACTTCACATCATTCGACAATATTACACATACAATTCTGGAAGAATTCTGAGCCAACAGAACTGCTGCCATATTGGGAATATATCCGCTTTTTTCCAGATGTTCCTGTACTTTGCTTACTGTTCGGTCTGAAATCTTCTTAGTCTTTCCATGAATTACATTAGATACGGTAGCCGTACTCAGCCCCAGTTCTTCCGCAATATCCTTTATCGTCACTCGCCTGTCATCCACAATCTATCTCCAATCACTGGTAATTATTACGGTTACATTTTAATAAAATCTATCATCCGTGGTAACTTTATCATCAGTATAACAAGCAGCGACGGAATTGCCAATAAAAACACAACTAATCCATGCGAAGAATGCGCCCTTTGCATTCTTCTGCGTGAGACTTAGTTATTCTTAGGTGACGTTCTCTGGCACCTTAGAATAACTTCTCACGCTAATCCCATTTAAAAAAACGAATAGAAACACCACTGCATACTACCGCAATCACTATCGTAATCATGATTGATGGCATTACATTTTCCATAGCCAATCCTAATGAAGCCGCTTTTAATAATTTAATCCCCTGAGTCAGAGGAAATACATCAACGATTCTTTGCATTGCCCCCGGCATAACCTCATAAGGCAAAGTTGCCCCTGAGAAAATAAGCATGGGAAAATATAACACACTGGCCAGAATGCTGGCTGTTTTCATATCTTTTGAAACTCCTCCCACAAGAACACCAATACTGAATATGGATATCATAACGATGAAAAATGCTACCAGGAAAGAAAGCACATTCCCTCTTAGCCTTATATTAAATAATAAAGCAGCAATAATACAGTTCAGTAAAAGTGAAATAATAGAATAAATCGTGTATATTGCTACATGTACTGAAAGGATAAGTACAGGGCTTGATGGTGTGACCTTATATCTTTTCAGTATTTTCTTCTGTCTGTAATCAGAGATTAATAGAGGCAGTCCCATGACTCCGCCTGCACAGATGGAAATGGCGGAAACCGCCCCGAAGGATTGTTCCAAAAACGTATAATCCGCACCGTCAAAAGCCGGCTTATTCCCATAAATAACTCCTAGAATCACTATCATAACGGCAGGCATACATATGGCAAAAATAATCATATCCATTCCCCGAAAAGAAAGTTTCAGTTCTGTTTTAAGTAAGATTAAAAATTTATTCATAATTATTTTCCTCCTCTTCGGCAAACCATAAATAAGTATCTTCTAAATTATCATGGGGACTCTGTTTAATTGCTTCCTCTACCGTTCCTTCAAACACAAACTTTCCTTTTTTTAGTATGGCAATTCGGTCACATAGCACCTCCACCTCATCCATAAAGTGAGAAGTAAGAAAAATAGTCAGCCCTTTTTCTTTTAACTTCAAAAGAATCTTCCAAACCTCGCGTCTGGCTTTAGTATCAAGTCCCGTTGTAAGCTCGTCCAGAAAAACTACCTTCGGATTAGATAACAGTGCAAGAATAATAAATAAACGCTGCCTCTCTCCACCTGATAAATCGCTGATAAAACTCTTTTCCTTATCCGCCAATTGAAATTCCCTGAGCAGACTCTTATAATCCAAAGAGTTCTTATAAAGGCAAGCCGTTTCCTCGCAGAGTTCATATACCTTTATTTTTTCAGGATAATTGGCTTCCTGAAATTGTACTCCCACCTCTTCAAATAGTTGCTTCCGCTGCGTATAAGGGTTCATTCCCAGTATCGATATCTTGCCCGTTTCAACCTTTTTCGTACCAAGAATACACTCGATAGACGTTGTCTTTCCTGCCCCGTTGGCTCCGAGCAGACCGAAGATTTCTCCTTCTTTTACGGAAAAATTTAAATCTTGGATAATCCTTTTACCATGATAGGACTTGCTTAATTGAGTGACTTTAATGACTTCTTTCAATATCTATTCCTCCTGTTTCCAATTGATTGAGCTTTTCGCCCTAAAAAAGAATACCACCAGTTGTAAGTCTGGTGGTTTAATGGAGGGTTATTATTTTATCTAATTGTTTTAGGATATAGTATGCGTTTTCTTTTGCCTCCTCCAGTGAGGTTAGCAGTTTATCACATGCCGTAATAATATCATCACTTTCTTCCGGTGTATCGATGGCTTCTCTGATATCGATAGAAGAATCTTTTGACAGGGCATTCAGCATACGAAGAATAGCAGAAAGTGAATAGTTTGCGCAGCGCAGTGAACGTATCAGCTTTAAGCGCTGAATATCTTCTAAAGTATACACTCTATATCTATTCTCTTTACGTTTTACATGAATAAGACCATTCATTTCCCAATTTCTTAAAGTATCTATGGTAACCTGAAGTAAATCGGCAGTCTCTTTTCTTGTCAGCGTCAGTCCATCTTGTACCTGTACTATTTCCTCATCCTGCATGATCTGCTTACAAATTTGTATGGCTTCTTCCCCATGAGAGATTTCCTGGTCTATCTGCTTGATATAATCTTGAGTAAGCTGTCTCGCTTCATCATATTGTTCAGCTGCGGTAGCTTTAATAATATTTATCGCTTTCTTTCGCAGGCCATTCTGCAGAACTTCTACCTTCAAGGCTGCTCTGGCAAGTCGAAGCTGCTCAATGTGTAAATCCGTAAAAACCCGATATCCATTTGCCAGTCTTTCCGGTTTCTTAATAAATCCGGATTCCTCATAAAGTCGTACGGTATTTACATGGATTCCTATCTTTTTTGCTACTTCATGTGTCTTATATATGTTCATGGATATATACCTCCACCCTATGTATAGCATAGAATAAAACTCTGGTGTCATAGTGTAGGGTCTGATAAATCAAATAAGCTCAATTGTTGACCCGCTTGTTTATCTTCAAATAAGTGCATATACTTAAAAAGCTCTTTGTAATCGGATTCGATATGATTCTTCTCACATTCTTCCTGAACAATACGCATAAGATAATTATGGTTAAGCGAAGGTACTTCATAAGAATTCCCATAAGTCCTGATATACCGCTCCTTCATTCCCGGAAAATGTTGATCCAACTTATTATAAAAATACTGTCTGTCACCATCTCTTAATGTTAATCCTATACCAAATTGAAGTATTCCAAAAGTCTTAGCTTTGATACAATAATTTAAGATACCCCGGATGTTCTCTTCCGTGTCATTAATAAACGGCAATATTGGTGTCATCCAACAAATGGTTGGAATCCCTTCGTCGCGCATAATGTTTAGTACCTCAACTCTCCGTTTTGTGGTACACACATTAGGCTCAATAATCTTGCAAAGCTCCTCATCATAAGTGGTTAATGTCACCTGAACCACGCATTTCGTTTTTTTATTGATACTTTTTAATAAATCCAAATCCCTTAAAATTCGATCTGATTTTGTTTGAATCGCCAAACCAAATCCATACTCATCAATTAATTCCAGGCATCTTCTTGTAAGCCTAAGCTGTTCTTCTGCATGCAAGTAAGGATCACTCATTGCTCCTGTCCCTATCATACATTTCTTACGTTTGCTTCGTAAGGCCTGCTCCAATAATTCCGGCGCATTGGTTTTCACTTCAATATCTTCAAATATATGATTCATCTGATAGCAGGTGCTTCTGGCATCACAATAGATACAGCCATGAGTACAGCCCCTATATATATTCATTCCATTTTCCGCAGAAAGAATTACTTTTGCCTTTTTCTCATGCATGATAATACAACTATCCCTTTCATCATTTAACACTTTTAATTAGTAAGCATGTATTTATCATACGATATTTAATATGACATCTATATGTCATATTC
>CAYXCV010000124.1:0-7243 GCA_964463365.1 uncultured Kineothrix sp. | reverse complement strand
ATCAAATGGCAAAAAGAATGATTGAAACAAACATTACAGAAGAAGATGTTAAAATAGAAGGTTCCTTACGTCCCCAGTGTTTGAATGACTACATTGGACAGACTAAGGTTAAGGATAACTTAAAAGTATATATAGAAGCTGCAAAATTAAGAAATGACTCCTTGGATCATGTACTTTTTTATGGTCCGCCGGGACTAGGAAAGACAACTCTGGCAGGAATAATCGCTACGGAAATGGGAGTTCATATGAAGGTGACCAGTGGACCGGCCATAGAGAAGCCGGGAGAAATGGCAGCGATTTTGAATAATCTCCAGCCGGGAGACTTGCTGTTTGTAGATGAAATTCATCGGCTCAACAGACAAGTAGAGGAAGTGCTTTATCCGGCAATGGAAGATTACGTCATAGATATCATGATTGGAAAAGGCTCATCTGCCCGTTCCATCCGTTTAGAATTGCCTAAGTTTACTTTAGTGGGGGCAACAACAAGGGCGGGATTATTGACGGCTCCGTTAAGGGATCGTTTTGGTGTCATTCACCGATTAGAATTTTATTCTGAGGACGAGCTTAAGATTATTATTATGCATTCTGCACGTATTTTAGATATTGAGATTGAAGAAAAAGGAGCCAAAGAACTTGCGAAAAGAAGCAGAGGTACTCCGCGTCTGGCAAATCGAATGCTCAAACGTGTCAGAGACTTTGCCCAGATAAAATATGACGGTATTATTACGGAAGAAGTAGCAAGAATCGCTCTGGATCTCATGGATGTAGATCGTATGGGACTGGACTATATTGACCGCAATATATTACTTACTATTATAAATAAGTTTAATGGTGGACCGGTGGGGTTGGATACTATGGCAGCATCCATAGGAGAAGATGCCGGAACACTGGAAGATGTATACGAACCATACCTGATAAAGAATGGTTTTTTAAATCGTACTCCCAAAGGAAGAGTTGCTACAGATTTGGCATATCATCATTTAGGACTTGAAATTCCCTCATAATAACTATATAATTAATAACGTGCTTAATATTGTGAGGAAGGGGTAAAAACATGTCAGCAAAAACAGATACAGAAGTTATCATTGGTGGTAAAGTATTTACTTTAAGCGGATATGAAAGTGAAGAATATTTGCAAAAAGTAGCGTCTTATATTAATAATAAGATGATTGAATATAGCAAAGTTGACAGTTTTAGAAGACAGCCTCTTGATACTCAAAATGTTCTATTACAGTTAAATATTGCTGATGATTATTTCAAAGCCAAAAAGCAGATAAGCCTACTGGAAGAAGAGACTCAAAGCAAGGATAAAGAACTCTATGATTTGAAACATGAACTCATTACTTCTCAGATTAAACTTGAAAATACAGAGAAAAATGTTAATAAGCTCCAATTGGAATTGAATGAGAACACTAAGAAGATAATTCGTATGGAGACGGAACTGAAGGAATTCAAAAAGTAACATGAAGCAAAAGTATAAGATATGAGCTGTCTTTTGGGAAAGACAGCTTTTATATATTTTATCAATGAATAAAGGGATGAATCAATGAAAAAAGTAGAACTCCTTGCACCGGCGGGTAATTACGAAAGCTTCCTTGGTGCAATTCATGTGGGAGCAGATGCCGTTTATCTGGGTGGAAGTAAATTTGGCGCAAGAGCATACGCCAATAATTTCACGGACGAAGAGATATTCAGTGCTTTAAAATATGCGCATATCTATGGGAAAAAAGTATACCTAACGGTTAATACCTTAGTTAAAGAAAAAGAGTTTTCTGAGGTTTATGATTATCTGAAACCTTTTTATGAGGCCGGATTGGATGCGGTTATTGTTCAGGATGTGGGAGTCTTTCATGCGGTGGGAAAATGGTTCCGGGGTCTGGAACGGCATATTAGTACCCAAATGACAGTAACAGGTAGATATGGTGCCTCTTATTTCAAAGAAGCAGGAGCGACACGCATTGTTCCTGCCAGAGAGTTATCGCTTGAAGAAATAAAGGCAATTAAAAATGAGTGTGATATTGAGATAGAGACATTTGTACACGGAGCTATTTGCTATTGTTACTCCGGACAATGCTTGTTTAGCAGTATCCTGGGCGGACGAAGCGGCAATAGAGGACGTTGCGCACAGCCATGCCGCCTTCCCTATCGGGGGGATGACAAAGAAGGACAAGAACAATATCTTCTGAGCTTAAAAGATATGTGTACCGTTTTAATCATACCTGAGCTGATAGAAGCCGGTATTGATTCTTTTAAAATTGAAGGACGGATGAAAAGTCCCGAATATGTTGCCGGAGTTACAGCCATATATCGAAAATATATAGATCAATACTATCTTAATCATAACTCGGACTATCATGTCAGTAAAAAGGATATGGACAGGCTGAGAGCCTTGTATATCCGAAGTGAAATCAGTGAAGGATATTATCATAAGCATAATGGCAAAACTATGATTACACTTGATAACCCCAGTTATTCCGACAAAGATGAAGAATTAGCGATAGAAATAAGAAAAACATTTCTGGAAAAGGACCATAAACTCCCCGTACAGGGAAAAGCTGTACTATATAAAGGAAAACCGGCACAATTTTCCATTTCCTGTCATGGAATGACAGCTAAGGTAAGTGGAAATGTTGTAGAAGAAGCTGTAAAACAGCCATTAGCGGAAAGCAGCGTTAAAAAACAGTTGTTAAAGAGCGGTAATACTGTTTTTTCCTTTGAAGATATTGAAGTGGATATGGAACAGGGAATATTTATGCCGGTAAAAGCGCTCAATGACTTGCGCCGCATGGCTTTTCATGAATTAGAAGAAAAACTAATAAAAAATAATGGTTTTGATTATTCGAATCGGAAAAAATCGGAAGAATATAAGGCTGATTATAAGGTTGCAGGTCATAAAGGTAATCAAACTACTGTTAAATTACAAGTATTTGTACAGAATAAGGAGCAACTGCTTACAGCTATAAAAAAGGGAATTCAAAGAATTTATGTATCTTCTGATTTATTGGAAAAGGAAAATGAGATAGAAGATTATATCAAAGAGAATCATGATAAAATATCCTTTTATTTGGCAATGCCATATATTCTTAGAAAGCATGATACGAAGTTTCTCAATGATATAAAATCATTGCTGGAACAAGATGTTTTCAAAGGAGTACTTATCCGTAATTTTGAAGAATTACAGTGGCTAAAGGAAATAGATGATAAAAAACCAATCGTCACCGATGCGAATATGTATTTATGGAATCATAGTGCTCATGAATTCTATGAAAATGAAGCAGTAGAACATTATATTCCCCACGAATTAAATTATCATGAAATCGGAGAATTGAAAGCAAAGGCAGGGAACGATAACTTATCCCAAATAGTATATGGAAGAATACCAATGATGGTAACTGCGAACTGTATTGTAAAAACAACTAAAGATTGCAAGGCAATCAATGATAATTTTTGCTCCCTGATCGATAGATATCGCAAAACATTTCCTGTATACTTAAATTGCAGACATTGTTATAATATCATATATAACACCATACCATTATCACTACACCAAAATATTACTAAATTAGAAAAACTAGGCATACATTCATTTCGCCTGGATTTCACAACGGAATCGGAAAGCGAAACAGAAAAGATTATTGCTTATTTTGAAAGTATACTTTCAGGGGACAAGGAGTTCATCAAACATAATCCAATCCCATTTTCAGAGTATACAAATGGACATTTTAAGAGGGGTGTAGAATAAAAAACTAAAACTTATAGGTGAATTATGGAACTATATATTACAGAATTATCCAAGTATGTAATTACTCTGCTAATGGCATTGTATACATTCGAAAGTTTAGCGGTTTTTAGATTTCGGAACGAGGATGATAGAAGTGGAATCTATACAAGACAGAAAATTTTGATGTTTCTCATTCATTTTTCATGTTTCATGGTCATTTGCTTTGAAACAGGGGAAATGAGTTATTTGTTTTTTTATGCATTTCAGCAAATTGTATTATTTGCAACCATTGTCTTGTTTCAAATGATATATCCAAAAGCAGACAGATTAGTAATTAATAATATGTGTATGCTTTTAAGCATAAGTTTTGTTATTTTAACAAGATTATCTTATGATAAAGCAGTCAAGCAGTTTATTATTGTTGCAGTTTCTATTACAGTAGGAATGCTGATTCCTTTTTTTGTACACAGAGTTAAATTTTTAAAAAGTTTGACGATTGTATATGCCATTATTGGTATTGCGGCATTGGGAATTGTTCTCATTCTGGGTACGGCTACCTATGGCTCAAAGATATCTTATTCCATCGGAGGTTTCACCTTTCAGCCATCAGAATTTGTGAAAATAATTTTTGTTTTCTATGTTGCAAGTGCTTTATATGATTCGACTTCTTTATTCAACGTAGCTAAAACCGCGGTAGTGGCAGGTATCCATGTTATTATCTTAGTGGTTTCAAAAGATTTAGGCAGTGCACTTATCTTCTTTGTGGTATATGTGTTTATGGTATTTGTTGCGACGAAGAATCCTTTTTACCTTCTGGCGGGAGCAGGTGGAGGAGCTGGTGCCGCCTTTATAGCATATAAGATATTTGCTCATGTTCAAGTTCGTGTTCAAGCATGGCAAGACCCTTGGAGTGCTATTGATTCTGCTGGGTATCAGATTTCACAGTCTTTGTTTGCCATTGGAAGCGGCGGCTGGTTTGGCTTAGGCTTGTTTCAGGGAACTCCCGAATCTATACCTTTTGTAGAAGTGGATTTTATTTTTTCAGCAATATCAGAAGAATTAGGTATCTTATTTGCTATGTGCATGATTCTTATTTGCATCAGTTGTTTTATTTCATTTATGAATATTTCAATGAAACTCAGCGATCGTTTTTATCAGATGATTGCTTTTGGACTTGGAATCACTTATATCTTTCAGGTCTTCTTAACCATAGGTGGTGGTAGTAAGTTTATACCATTGACTGGAGTGACGCTTCCCCTAGTGAGTTATGGAGGAAGTTCTGTTTTAACAACTCTTATTCTGTTTGCAATTATAGAAGGACTGTGCATCATCAGAAAAGATGAAGAAAAGGAACAAAGACGGACTGCTAAAAAGAAAAAACGTGTCAATAGAAAGGCAGTCACATATATAGAGGACTTATATGATAGAGAAGAAGAATAGATCAAAGAATAAAAAAAGAATCAATATACCGATAATGAGTGTGACATATTTTTTTGTATTTGTTTTTTTAACAATGATGGTTTATATTTGTCATTATTCCGTAACGAATAAACAGGAATTAATTAATAATAGTTATAATAGCCGTCAGAAAATATTGACTGCTAAAAATATCAGAGGAACTATTTATTCAAGAAATGGTGATGTTCTTGCTGAAACAATCACAGACAGTGAAGGCAAAGAAATCAGAAAGTATCCCTATGAGAATCTTTTTTCCCATGTAGTAGGTTACTCCACCAATGGAAGGGCCGGAGTGGAAGCTCTGGGTAATTACTATTTAATTAATTCCAATATGCCTTTATCTGAAAAGGTCTCAAGTGATGTGGCGGGAGAAAAATACGCCGGAGATAATATATATACCACACTGGATGTAAATCTTCAGGAAGTGGCAAATCATGCGCTTGGTGTATACAGAGGAGCTATTATAGTTACGGAGCCCACCACAGGAAAAGTACTTGCAATGGTATCCAAGCCGGATTTTGATCCCAATGAGATCGATGTCATTTGGGATAAACTGGTGGAAGACGAAGATAAAGAAAATACTATTTTGTTGAATCGTGCAACACAAGGGATTTATCCTCCCGGTTCCACATTTAAAATCATAACAGCACTTGAATATATTAGAGAAAATCCGGACACCTATCATGATTATAATTTTAATTGTACGGGGCATTTTACGGATGGTTCCGACAGGATTAATTGTTATCACGGGCAAAGCCATGGCAATGTGAACTTTGCAAAAGCATTTGCTAAATCCTGTAATTCCTATTATGCAAGCCTGGGACTTAAGATAGACAAGAATAAATTCAGTGATACTCTGGAGGACCTTATGTTTAACGAAGAATTACCACTGAAAATTAATTATAGTAAGAGCAGAATAACGGTAGACAAAGACTCTGACAATGCGGATATGATGCAGGTTGCCATCGGACAGGGAACAACAGGGATGACACCAATGCATCTGAATATGATTACCGGCGCAATAGCAAATAATGGATCGGTAATGAAGCCATATGTTATTGACCATGTGGAGAATAAAAGCGGGACTGTGATTAAGCAGTTTACGTCATCTTCCTACCGCAGATTAATGACCGAAAATGAGGCTTTGGATTTGACTGAGCTTATGGTGGGGGTAGTGGAAAACGGTACGGCAACCAGATTAAAGGGACTGTCCTATACGGCTGCAGGAAAGACCGGATCTGCGGAGTATAATAGTGTAAAAGAAGATTCACATGCGTGGTTTACCGGTTTTGCTCCCGCTGAAAATCCTCAGGTATGTGTGACCATTATAATTGAAGGGGCAGGTTCCGGCGGAGATTATGCGGTACCCATTGCTAAGAGAATATTTGATGCCCATTTTGGCGTTTAATGATACCGGCATTAAATTGCTGTAGCACGGTAAAACTTGAGTGGTCCGTTAAGCGGACCACTTAATGTTTATACTTATATTAGAAAATAGCTTGTATCTGTAAGTCGGGTTTTGTTGATAAATCTATTAGTTCTTCTTTCCAACGCAATAGAGGGCGGGATAAGTAAGACTGATTGATTAGAATAACTTCCGCAATACGTTCATCATTTAATCGTACCTTGTATCCCATTTGTGTACCGGCTATATGGGATAAGATGGGGCGCAGAATATTTTCTTCATAAATAATAAATCCCGCTTTCTCAAAGTTAGAAATAACCTGAAAGGGATGAAGCGATTGACGGTACATTCTGGCGGAAGTCATTGCTTCATAGGAATCTATGATAGCTGTATATTTTGCAAAGCGATCTATTTTGTCACCTCTCAAATTAGAAGGATAACCGGAACCGTCACATCTTTCGTGATGCATAAGTGTAGCGTTCATAATGTGGGGATTAAGGTTAAGTCCTTTTAGTAAATCATATCCGATTGTTGTGTGCGTTTGGATTTCCTTATATTCTTCATCTGTCAGTTTGCCGGGTTTCCATATTAATTTGTTAGGAAATGTAAGTTTGCCAATGTCATATAGAAAACCACATTTAATTAAAATATCTGTGTCT
>CAYXCV010000123.1:3025-7336 GCA_964463365.1 uncultured Kineothrix sp. | reverse complement strand
GAGATGGAACATGGAATTCTTGCCTTTGACAAGTATGGGGAGCCACTGAAAGTAGATTGGTGGAGCATGGATTCAAGTTCGGAAGCATCTTATCTCTGTCTTTACCGTGAAGACTTTATGGATTTTCTTCCCGGAGAAAAAATGGATGTGTATGGCGGTTGGTCGCTTAATGTTATGGGAAAAGATACGGCTGTAGACCAAATTTCCTATGTGCTCTTCTGTGACAAGGAAATAACCTTTGAGGACGGTACTATATGGAAAAACCCGGATTTTGATGAATGGATCAAAATATACGAGGGCGAAACAATAGATGTGGAGATATTGGAAAATTATTATCCCTATGAGCAAAAAATAGACTATTAGTAAATCACCCATTTAAAAGAGCTAACTGACTAAATTGACCATTATAAGTAAGACACCTGTCATCTTATTGCCGTATGACAAGTTTAGATGGAGCAATGTTGAATGAGGTGCTATAATTATAAGAATAAATTTGAAAAAAGGTTAAATAGTTAAGTGAAGGGAGAAAGAAATGTGCAATGTAAATATGGTATATTCAATAAGAAAGTGGAAATTAGACGATGCAGCAGATATATCTAAAGTACTTAATAATACAAAAATAATAGAAAATTTAAGAGATGGAATTCCATATCCATATACTGAGAAAGACGCAGAGGAATTTATAACTGCGATGTTGTCCAGTGATGAAAATAAAACATATGCTTTTGCAATCACTGCAGACGATAAGGTAATCGGAAGCATTGGCGTATTTCGCTGTGATAATATTCATTTTAGAACGGCTGAAATGGGGTATTATATTGCAGAGCCATTTTGGGGAAAAGGAATCGGAACGATAGCAGTCAAAAAGGTATGTGACTATATTTTTGAGAAAACGAATATTATTAGAATATTTTCGGAACCATTTTCTTATAACATAGCTTCTTGCCGTGTCCTTGAAAAAGCAGGTTTTACTTATGAGGGAACATTAAGGAAAAATGCTGTAAAAAATAATAAAGTCATAGATATGAAAATGTATTCGTTGATTAAGAACGAGCCTGTTTAATATTTATGTCTTGGGAGATACTAAATGTTAGATTTAATAGGGGTGGTAGATTGAAAAGTATAAATAAAAGTTTAAGAAATAGAGGAATGGCAGCAGAGAATGAAATAGCTGCATTTTCAAATTTATCACTGGCAGATTTGATTCGGATGCTGAATCATTCTGATGCTTTTTTAAGAAGTGCAGCGGCTATGAACTTGCATTCTTTTGTGGAGCAAGCGGCAGATGATTTATTACTCCAGCTGTCAAAGGAAAAACATCTATACACTCGTATTGCAATCTGTGAATGTCTGGAAAAGGGAGGCATTAATACTGCAAGGAAAATGATAAACTATTTAGGCTGTATTGGTAATAATCAACATAAGGTTCTTCCTGATAAAGTTTCAGCCAAAAAATCGTTTCCCTTACCAAGAGATATCATAGCACGCAGTTTGGGGAGAATGGATGCTTCAACTTTTCCTGCTCTTATGGAGATTTTGAAGTGCAATCAAATGGAACGAATATATGAAGATTTAGACGCGATTGGATATATGGTATTTTACAAGCCAATGTTAGCAACAAAAGAAAATTGTGAGCAAATAGTGTCGCTATTAGTACGGTATGAAGGTAATCAATTTTTGCTGTGGAAGATATTGATATGTTTGTCAGCTTTTCCATGTGAAGAGAGCAAAATTATTTTAACGATGTTTGCAGAGGAACAATCCATATTGGGATTAGAGGCACAACGCTCTTTAAATATAATAAAATTAAGAAATTAATACGAGGATTGATGATAATGGAAAAAATTAAACTATTAAGTGTACTGATTTTCGCATGTGTATTTTTATTATGCGGTTGTCAGAGGGAGAAAAATGTAGAATCCACTCCGATTAAAGAAGTCGCTGAGGAGCAGAATGAGGATGTTGAAGCTGTTAAAGAGCCTGTGGAGGATTCGATTACAGAGTCCGGGACAGAACTAACTTATGTCATAGAGGAATGGTCTCAGGAAGTTTATGCGGGAGAAGGGGAGGATAAAGAACCTCTTTTAATGGAAGCAAAAATTGAGTATCCGGTTTTTGCCGGGGGAGAAGAAAAAATAACACAGGATTTCAATCTTTTTACCCAACAGGAGCTTGAGTCTTTTCAAAATGTGGCACAGAAAACAGCAGAAGAGGCAAGGGAGTGTTATGCTGAATTTCCGGATATGGCATTTCCTTGGTCCTTGGAATGGATTTATCAAGTTAACTCTATTGATGACGACTACTTAAGCTTGTCTTGCAACTTTTATACCTATTCCGGCGGAGCGCATGGAATGTATGGCACCCATGGAACAGTATTTGCCAGAAGGACAGGAGAAGAGATTTCTTTATCAGCCTTCGTGGAGCAATCCGGTGCGGATATGGAAGGAATCTACACTTACCTGATTAACGAATGTAAAAGATTGCAGGACGAAGAAGATGTACTAATGTGGGAGGACTTTGAGGAAATTATCCGTAATGACGTTGCAGTGGATAGTGCTTGGTATCTGACGAAAGATAATTTGGTGATTGTAGCCAGTGTATATACATTAGCATCTTATGCCGCCGGAGAATTTACGTTTGAAATCCCCCGTAATGAACTTCAAAACTTAAATGCTATAGAAAATATTACTGCTCCATAGAATCCTGTTTATTTTCAAAGATATGTTTATCTAACTGAGCTCTTAAATACCAGCTGATGAGTACCATGATGCAGCCAAGCACGACGACGATTGTCCGCCGAATTGTATCCGGTGAATAGATAGCAGAGAAAAGGATTCCGGTTCCACCACCACCTAGGAATTCGCTGAATTTCTTTTCTCTTAATAAAGTTTTTTGTTCTTTTTGCTCCTGCAGAACTGTCATAATATTAGAGTCAGCCTGTTGCCTAAACGTCTCGTTATCCAGCTTTCTACCGCTTATGAATTCATTGATACTGATATTAAGCTCCTCACATATAGCAGGTATTAATGACAAGTCTGGCATATAGTTACCATTTTCCCAGCGAGAAATGGTTTTATTTGTTACTCCTAGTTTATTGCCCAGTTCTTCTTGTGTTATTTTCTTTTCCTTACGAAGTTCCGAAAGGAACTTTCCTATCTCTTTTTGATCCATCATAATTACTATTCTCCTTTCCTATAACTTAATTCTATAAAAATTGTATCATAAATGAATCTGATAGTATTCCTCATAAATAGCGAATTTAAAAAAATCAATCCCCATTTACATAGTGGCGATACTTGTCGTATACTATAAGGATGAAAAATAATGTAATAAAAAGCATCAGAAGGTTGGCAGAAAAGAGGAAGACATGATACACAAAATTGAACCCCATAAATATTATCCTGAATTTTATATGAAACAGGCAAGCGAAACCGATTATCTGTTACTATTCGATGATAACAAGGTGTTTCTTCTTGGTGATAGTGAGAATGATTTGTTGATTCCCACTTTCCGGCAGGTCTATAAGGCTTTGGCATGTGAATTTAACAAGGAACATCTTCTTTTGGACGCTGAATATATGTTTTCTATTGATGAAATGGGATTTTATCGATTGGATATAGAGGAATGCGGATACATTGAAGTAAAAGAGAATAAACTTTATCCTCAGGGTATCTTTCGTACCATGCAGCCGGAGCATATGGCATTTGCAGGAATTACAGGTTTCCAGATTGACCGCTTTCGAAGGACACGGAGATTCTGTGGAAGTTGCGGTAACCCCATGGAGATGAGTAAAACAGAGCGGGCAATGATTTGCCCTTCCTGCAAAATGGTGGAATACCCCAAAATATCTCCGGCTGTTATTACAGCAATCATAAATGGTGATAAATTATTGTTAACAAAGTATGCCGGCGGCGGTTATCGCAATTGGGCATTAGTTGCCGGCTTTGTAGAAGTAGGAGAGACATTTAAAGGTACTGTTCGCCGTGAGGTAATGGAAGAGGTTGGATTAAAAGTCGGTGAAATACAATACTATAAGTCACAGCCTTGGTCTTTTAGTGATACAGCTATGATTGGATTCTTTGCCAAATTAGAGGGCGATGACAGTATTACTCTTCAGGAAGAGGAGTTATCAGAGGCAAGATGGTTTTCGCGGGAAGAAATTCCGGATATGCCTCTGGATATTAGTATCGGGCAAGAGATGATTATGTATTTTAAAAATGGCGGTGATCCATTTAAAGAAAGGAATCCAAACTATGAATGAGTTAGAAAAATGCATGGCTGGTGAAATCTATAACTGCCACGATGATATTT
>CAYXCV010000123.1:0-2925 GCA_964463365.1 uncultured Kineothrix sp. | reverse complement strand
ATATTTACATAGGAAATAATGTGTCGGTCAACATGAATTGTACATTCATTGATTGTAATAAGATAACAATAGGAGATAATGTACTGATATCTTCTAATGTACAGATATATACTTCCACACACCCTGTTGAACTTAAGGAACGGCTTACACCCGATTGGAGTCCGGAGAGCGGTGAATATTTTTGCCGTACCTATGCACATCCGATCACAATTGGAAATGGCTGTTGGATTGGCGGAGGGGTTATTATCCTTCCGGGAGTAACTATTGGTGATGGTTCTGTAATCGGTGCGGGGAGTGTTGTGACAAAAGATATTCCCCCTCATTGCGTTGCCGCTGGAAATCCATGCAGAATATTAAGAAAGATAAACGGTGAATCGCCTTAAACTTAGCTTAGGGCGATTTTTTATGTACGTCAGAAACTTTGTTAAGCTTATAAAATAATTCACGATACTTATCTTCTAAAATACTATTGCGCCTCCATATATAGCTTATATTGTGCGTGACCTGAAAGTCATTAAGCTCAAGCTTTTGCAGCTTGCCCTGTTCAAGTTCCTCTTTTACGGCAACTTCATATAAAAAGGTAATGCCGGCACCTTCTGAAATTAGTGTCTTAATAGCATGCACATTGCTGATTTCGGTAACATGTTGAAAGTTATGAACTTTGAGATTATTATTTGCTAAGTATCTTTCTAAAATCTCCCTTGTTCCTGAGCCGGACTCTCGAAGGATAAGGCGCTCGGATAATAAATCAGAGATGTCTTTTGGTGATTGTTTAAAGGGATAGTCTTTTTGGCTGATTGGGATAAAGGATTCTTGGGAATATAGTAAGGAGTCATATTCCTTTTGAGAGAATTCACCTTCTACAATGGCACAGTCTACTTCTCCTTCATCCAGCTTTTGCAGCAATTCCTTTGTATTTGCAACAATAACAGAAATGGAGGTATTGGGATATGCTTGTATGAAGAGAGCCAAGTCTTTGGGAAGAACAAATTCTCCGGCTGTTCGCGTTGCTCCTATCACTATTTTTTCCTGTCCTGTGTTTAAGAACTTCAAATGATTTCGCAAGTGTAAATCATTTAATTTCATAGTAATTACAGCACTTTTAAGGGCTTGTCCATATATCGTCAACGATATTTTCTTCCCATTCTGATGAAATAACTTTACCTGATATTCCTTCTCTAAGTAACGTATATGCTGCGAAACTGCTGGCTGAGTAATACTGAGCTCATAAGCAGCTTTGGTAAAATTCATATATTTACACACAGCTAAAAAAGTATCTATTCTTGAATCAATCATTTTAATAACCATGCCTTTCCACAACCTGCAATATTTGTGCCGTAGGCTCAAATTTGCGTGTGAAAAATTCATTTTTCACACTTGCCGCCATTAAAATGATAACATATATTTATGGTTTTATAAATATTTATAATTGGAATTTATCATTATAAGTATGTATACTTTTATTAAATTAATAGAAGGAGACATACTAATGAAAAAAATAATAGAAAGTAGGAAAGGAATTTTATTTTGTTTCGTTATATCTATACCTGCATGGTACGCCGGTAATAAATTTCCGTTGATTGGAGGGCCGGTGTTTGGTATTTTGATGGGAATGATACTGTCCTGTATTATAAAAGAAAAAAAGAGTCTGAAACCGGGAATCTTATTTACTTCTAAGAATATTCTGCAGCTTGCGGTAATATTGTTGGGCTTTGGCATGAATTTATCCGATGTTTTTGCAAGTGGACGCAGGTCTCTTCCCATCATTATATGTACCATTACCGCCTCTCTGCTGGTTGCTTTTTTCTTACAGAAATTACTTAAAATTCCTTCCAATACTGCCACATTAATTGGCGTGGGCTCTTCGATATGCGGCGGTTCAGCCATTGCTGCCACGGCTCCGGTCATTCATGCAGACGACGAAGAGGTTGCCCAGTCCATATCCGTAATATTTTTATTTAATATCATTGCGGCAATTTTATTTCCGGCTTTTGGTGCTTTTCTTGGAATGACGCACGAGGAATTCGCAGTTTTTGCCGGAACAGCAATCAATGATACATCCTCGGTCACTGCGGCAGCAAGTGCTTGGGACACGATGTACGGTGCTAATACTTTAGAGACGGCAACTATTGTCAAGTTAACACGTACATTGGCAATTATTCCAATTACTTTTGGTTTATCAATTATAAAGGCACGGCAGGAACAGAACTCAACACAACATGCTAATTCTCAATACAACTTACATCAAATATTTCCGTTATTTATTGTATTTTTTCTTTTGGCCTCAGTGATTACTACTATATTTCATCTGTCCCCTGAAGTTACATTGCCTATGAAAGCTGCCAGTAAATTTCTGATTGTTATGGCTATGACGGCAATCGGATGTAATACAAATATCGTAAAGTTAATAAAAACGGGAGGAAAGCCGATTTTTCTGGGATTATCCTGCTGGATTGTTATTATTCTTATTAGTCTTGTGATGCAGCTTATACTATAGGCATAAAAAGTAAGAAGGCGATAAAATAATAGGAAATCAAGTGAAGTTTAATACGTTTCATGTTATAATAAAACATAAATTAAAAATCGTAATATAACATCTTATGATGTGAGGGGGTTGAATATGGTTACAAAACAGTTAGAAGAGTGGGCGAATAGAAATAACTACAGATTCGTACATAATGAAAACAGTGAATTTAATATTATAGAAAAACGTACGGATGAGGGTTATGCATTTAGTTTAAATGCTGAGAGTGATACGACGACAATGTCTGTTGCTCAGGGACTGGTAGGTGTACTGGGAAGTTTTGCGGCAGCGTCCTTGGCTAAGAAATATGTAATCAAATTAGCCATTGATGAAAATACTTGGAAGAAAGAAATACTGAAAGATCTAAAAAATGAAATAAAGGGTATTGCTACCCCAGCTTA
>CAYXCV010000122.1:0-7363 GCA_964463365.1 uncultured Kineothrix sp. | reverse complement strand
AACATCTGACCAAAGAAAAGCATTACTTAGAAATCAGGTAACAAATTTGTTGTATAATGGAAAAATTATTACAACACAGGCAAAAGCAAAAGAAGTTCAGAAGATTGCAGAAGGACTTATTGCACTTGCAGCAAAAGAAAAAGATAACTTTGAAACTGTAAAAGTTACTGCAAAAGTTGCTCGTAAAGATAAAAATGGCAACAGAGTAAAACAGATTGTTGACAAAGATACTAAAAAGGTTCTTTCAGAAACACATCGCGATAAAGAAGGTAAAATCTTAAGAATCGAAAATGGTGTAACAGTAACAGTTTACGATGAAGTGGAAAAAGAAATCAAAAAAGATATGCCTTCCAGACTTCACGCAAGAAGACAGATATTAAAAGTATTATATCCTGTAACAGAAGTTCCTGCAGCAGCAGCTGGCAAGAAGAAGGGTACAAAAGAAGCTGATTTAGTAGGAAAACTCTTTGACGAGTACGGACCTAAATACGCAGGACGTAATGGTGGTTATACAAGAATTGTTAAGATTGGTCAGCGTAAAGGTGACGCAGCGATGGAAGTAGTTCTTGAATTAGTATAATAAATAGAATAATTTATATAAAAACGGTGATAGCTTATGTATATCGCCGTTTTTTGTCTCTCTGCATCTTAATTGAAACAGTAGCCGAATGGCGGGTAATTGCGTTATAATAGAATCAGTAGGTAATTGTGAAACACCACCCAGAAAGGAGTTTCCTATTGCCCAGGAATTAAATCATGGAAAGGAGATAATGGAAATGGCAAAAAGAATGTTGGATTGTACTGCATCTGATATAGCAAGGTTTACAAAAGCAGATTTTATAAGCTCTATTGCAGGAAGCGAAGGGCGTGTTGTTGCCTGTGAATGTATCGGACTTACGATGCCAGTCCTTAGCGATGTAACCAATGTGGAGTTCGCGGCTTCTATGGGTGCGGATATGCTTCTTCTTAATATGTTTGATGTAATGGAACCGATCATACGCGGTTTGCCTAAGGTAATGCCGGAAGAGACAGTAAAGGAAGTAAAAAGACTTACGGGACGTATGGTTGGTGTTAATCTGGAGCCTGTGGAGGAATCTATTGCAGAAGGGAACAAAGGCACTTTGTGGGAAATGTCTGAGGGACGAAAGGCCACGGTGGACAATGCAAAAAGGGCATCACAGCTTGGTATTGATATGATATTACTCACAGGGAACCCCGGAAATGGAGTGAGTAATCAGGCGATTGTAGATTCGCTTACATCCATCTCGGCTGTGCTTAAGGATAAGATGATACTGGCTGCGGGTAAGATGCATGCTTCAGGTATTATCGGAGAGGGCGGAGAAAATATCATCACAAAAGATGATATTAAGGAATTTGTAGAGGCAGGAGCGGATATCATACTTCTTCCGGCGCCGGGTACGGTACCAGGTATTACTATGGAGTATATAAAAAGTCTGATTTCTTATGCACATAGTTTAGGGGTGCTGGCAATGACAGCCATCGGTACTTCTCAGGAAGGTGCCGATAAGGAAACCATAAAGCAGATTGCCCTTATGTGCAAAATGGCAGGAACAGATATACACCATCTGGGTGATACCGGATATCCGGGAATTGCATTACCGGAAAATATTATGGCCTATTCCATAGCGATTCGGGGAGTAAGGCATACGTATCATAGGATGGCAGTGTCTATCAACAGATAATATAAAAGCGGAGCAATGAGACGGTTGTCTTTTGCTCCGCTAAATAATTAATCGATAACTTTTTGGAAATGCTGATAATCCTTTAGCGAGTTCCAATCCCCGCCCCAGGTAAAACCATGTTCTTTGAATAGCTTGTAACATAAATCATTCTCATCTATTTTATAAGCAAAATCTTTCGAACGATCTACATATACTTCACTTCCCTGAGGTGAGATATAGGTGGTTCCGTCATTTTTATAAACCACATATGGATTGAAAAATGGATTGATATCAATAGCAAGCCCAAGAGCATGCTTTGACAGATTGCTGGTGCCGTCCACTACCCGGTAGTTAAAGCAGGAGGTATTGTTATCCTGCATGGATAAGGTATCATCGCCATTATATTCATCAATGAGATGAATTTGCTCTATCTGATATTCACTGATATATAATTCGTAGAAAATTTCAACAAGGTCTTGTGCAATTGCTTTATTGCATATCAGTTCCCCTACCCTTTCAATCCCTTTAAAATTATAATATAAAACACTTAAGTAACGGAGATCATCGTAATTTATCTTTATATCCTCAGGTGAGGAAACAATATTAATGGCTTCCACTACCGCAGGATCCTTATCAGCTTCAACAACAGGATAGGAGACCCCCATTATTCTTGTTTTGATTTCTTCTGAAAGAGGTTCATAATAAAAACCTGATTGATACTCTATTCTGTCTGTATTCACAGCCATGATATCCTCCTCACGTTCTGTTTCTTCTATATTAGTTACAGTGTCATTCATATTATTACTCACGGATGTTTGTCCGGTAGAACTATTTTCAGTTTGATTTTCTTTAGTCGTGGTGTCTTTTTCCTGCTTTTTCTGATAGGCGATCTCAGGATTCTTTTCTGCATATTGAGATAGTGTTTCGGGACCTGAAAAGACACGTGCCAAGATAGAGCATAAAATAATGATAAGTGCAAGCAGTAATAAAGGCTGCCATAATTTTTTAAAATCCATAGGATATCCATTTGCGTGGTGCGGCACGCTAATAAAAATATTGAATACGCATTTTTATTCAATATATTTTTTAGTATATCATATTTTATTACTATTGTGATAGAGTAAAAATAGGACGATATTGGTAACGGATATTTTTGTTAGCATCTTGTAATTATTGGAATTTTCTAGTACAATTAAAAACGTGACGAATTGTAAACCAATATTGAAATTAAGGTAACAAATGGGAATAATAGAAACTAAAAAACTAATATTTGAATATATAAGGCGTGATGAAGAGGGTAATGTCGAAGGCATCACCCGCGCTGTAGATGAAGTGGACTTAGATGTAAAGCAAGGAGATTTTGTCGCTATTTTAGGGCACAATGGTTCCGGAAAGTCCACACTTGCCAAGCATATCAATGCCATCCTGTATCCCACAGAGGGATCGGTCTTTGTGGATGGTAAGGATACAAGGAAAGAAGAATACCTTTGGGATATCAGACAGAATGCCGGAATGGTTTTTCAGAATCCTGATAATCAGATTATCGGTCAGGTTGTGGAAGAGGATGTGGGATTCGGTCCTGAAAATATGGGAGTACCGACAAAAGAGATATGGGAACGTGTGGAAGAGAGCCTGAAAGCGGTTGGAATGTATGAATATAGAAAGCATTCACCCAATAAACTTTCAGGTGGTCAGAAGCAAAGAGTATCCATTGCCGGGGTCATTGCCATGCATCCAAAATGTATCATATTGGACGAACCTACGGCAATGCTGGATCCAAGCGGGCGCAAAGAGGTAATACGTGCGGTGCGGGCTCTCAATGATGTAGAAGGAATTACAGTGATTCTCATCACTCATTATATGGAAGAGATTATTCATGCGGATAAAGCAATCGTAATGGATAATGGCAGGATTGCCATGCAAGGAACACCAAGAGAAATCTTCTCACAGGTAGATAAGCTGAAAGAGCTGCGTCTGGATGTTCCCCAGGTCACCCTGCTTGCATATGAACTGAAAAAGAGTGGAATCAACCTGCCGGATGGTATTTTAACACGTAAAGAGCTGACAGAGGCTATTTGTGAGGTAAGACGATTATGGCAATGATTATAGACCATGTAAGCTATATGTATGAAAAAGGAACCATCATGGAGATGGCGGCCTTAAAAGATATAAGTATGGTAATCCCCGATGGCCAGTTTATAGGACTGATCGGACATACCGGTTCCGGGAAATCCACATTGGTTCAACACCTGAACGGTTTGATGAAGCCGACCTCCGGTAATATCTACTACAATGGGGAGGATATTAATGAAGGCGATTATAATAAGAAGAAACTGAGAAGCAGCGTAGGCCTTGTTTTTCAGTATCCGGAACACCAGCTTTTTGAAATTGATGTTTTTTCAGATGTATGCTTTGGTCCTAAAAACATGGGACTTTCACAAAAAGAAGTGGAACTTTGTGCCTATGCAGCTCTTAAGCAGGTAGGAATGGAAGATGAATATTTTTATCAGTCTCCTTTTGATCTATCCGGAGGACAGAAAAGAAGGGTTGCTATAGCAGGTGTACTGGCTATGAAACCGGAGGTGCTTATTCTGGACGAGCCCACTGCGGGTCTGGATCCGAAAGGCAGGGATGAAATTTTAGGTCAGATAGAGAAACTAAAAGAAGAAACCGGAATCACGGTTATTCTTGTATCTCACAGTATGGAAGATGTTGCCAAGTATGTGGATAGAATTGTTGTGATGAATCAGGGGAGTATCATGTATGACGATGAACCCAAAAAAGTATTTCACCATTACAAGGAACTGGAAGAAGTGGGACTTGCAGCTCCACAGGTTACTTATATTATGCAGGAATTAAGAGAAAAAGGCTTTCCTGTTAATGCGGATGTTATCACCATTGAAGAAGCAAAAAATGAAGTTTTAAAAGTAGTTTTTCAGGAGACAAAATGTTAAGAGACATTACACTGGGACAGTATTATCAGGCGGATTCCGTAATTCATAGGCTTGATCCAAGGATAAAGCTGGTTACAACGCTGTTGTTTATTATATCCCTTTTTATCGTTAATAATTTTATAGGTTATCTGATTGCAGGAATCTTTCTTATTGTACTTATCAAGCTCTCCAACGTTCCTTTTCGCTTTATGGTAAGAGGAATGAGAGCCATTGTCTTCCTGCTTTTGCTTGCTGTTGGTTTTAATCTATTTCTCACACCGGGGGAAGTGATTTTCCAAATTTGGAAGTTAAGTATCACAAAGGAAGGTATTCGGATAGCGGTATTGATGGCTGTCAGACTTACTTTTTTAATTATCGGCTCCTCCTTAATGACGCTGACTACGACACCCAATAACTTAACAGATGGTATGGAGAAATTGCTTGCACCCCTTAAAAAACTACGTGTGCCGGTGCATGAAGTGGCAATGATGATGTCAATTGCACTTAGATTTATTCCTATTTTATTGGAGGAGACCGATAAGATAATGAAAGCGCAGATAGCCAGAGGTGCGGATTTTGAAAGCGGAAATCTGATAAAAAAGGCAAAGAGCCTTGTTCCATTACTGGTACCGCTGTTTATATCGGCATTCAGACGTGCCAATGATCTGGCAATGGCGATGGAGGCCAGATGCTATAGAGGCGGAGAACAGAGAACAAAGATGAAACCGCTGATATATCGTAAGCGTGATGTGATAGGCTATATAGTTGTACTGGTTTACTTTTTACTGTGTATTTACTTTGGGAGAATATTTAAAATATGAAAAGGGTTATGCTAACAGTTGCATACGACGGTACCGCATACAGCGGTTTTCAAATACAGGATAATGCAATTACAATTGAAGGGGAATTAAATCGATGTTTATCGGAGCTTCTAAACGAAGAAATTAAAGTGATAGGAGCCAGCCGTACGGATTCCGGTGTTCACGCATTATGCAATATAGCCGTGTTTGATACGGAGGCGAGAATGCCGGGAGAAAAGATATCCTATGCGTTGAATCAGCGATTGCCGGAGGACATCAGAATAAGAAAGTCAGAAGAGGTGGCAAAGGATTTTCATCCCAGACATTGCGAGAGCCGTAAAACGTATGAATACAGAATTCTAAATACGGAGTTTCCACTCCCCACAAGGCGCCTCTACACTCATTTTACCTATATACCTCTCAATGTATATAAAATGAATGAAGCTGCCGCTTATCTCGTAGGCGAACATGATTTTAAAAGCTTTTGCAGCGCGGGAAGTAAGGTGGAAACTACAGTGAGGACAATACATGCATTGCAGGTAGAGCAGGAGAAAGAGGAAATCGTAATCCGCGTTACCGGAAATGGTTTTTTATATAATATGGTACGTATTATAGTAGGAACATTGATGGAAGCCGGAAAAGGAGCATGGGATCCGGAACAGATCATAGAGATTCTGAAAGCAAAAGATAGAAATGCAGCCGGCCCCACTGCAGCAGCAAATGGACTTATGTTAACTAATTATGAGTTTATTGACTAGTATCGTATGATTAAAAAATAATAATAGCTTTTAAGTAATAAAATGTGTAAATTATGGTTGACACACGTGGAGCCGTATAATATAATAATTCAATGTGACAAACTTTAGTAATGTAATGCCAAAGCCCCGGCAAAGCATTCTGTTTGTAAACAATCATGTGACTTGTCATTATGGGGTCAATAAGTGCGGCCGGACATCTGCACAACGACTGTTATTTTGACATAGATAATAAAAACACAATTAGATTTTCTTCAAATGATAAGAAGAAGATTGATTTAAGTTGGAGGTAACAAAATGAAAACTTTTATGCCTAGTCCAGCTACTATCGAAAGAAAATGGTATGTAGTTGACGCTACTGATATGACACTTGGACGTTTAGCATCTGAAGTTGCTAAAGTTTTGAGAGGTAAGAACAAACCGATGTTTACACCTCATGTTGATACCGGTGATTATGTGATAATCATCAATGCAGCAAAAATAAATGTAACAGGTAAGAAATTAGATCAGAAAGTTTATTATAATCACTCTGGTTTTGTAGGCGGATTAAAAGAGACTACATTAAGAGAAATGCTGGCTAAGAAACCTGAAAGAGTTGTAGAACTTGCTGTGAAAGGCATGCTTCCAAAAGGACCTTTGGGAAGACAGATGTACACAAAACTTCATGTATACGCAGGCGGAGAGCACAAACAAGATGCTCAGAAACCTGAAGTATTAACATTTTAATTACGAGGACTGAAAGGAGAAGATTAAAATGGCTAAAACAGCAAATTGCTACGGAACGGGTAGAAGAAAAAAATCAATTGCCAGAGTATATTTAGTACCAGGCAAAGGAAATATTACAATTAATAAAAGAGATATCAATGATTATTTTGGCTTAGAGACATTAAAGGTTATCGTTCGTCAGCCTCTTACAGCGACAGACACAGTAAGTAAATTCGATGTGAAGGTTAATGTATACGGCGGTGGTACAACAGGTCAGGCTGGTGCGATCAGACACGGTATTGCAAGAGCATTACTTCAGGCTGATGCAGATTTCAGACCTGTACTCAAGAAAGCAGGCTATTTAACAAGAGACCCTCGTATGAAAGAGAGAAAGAAATACGGTCTCAAAGCAGCACGTAGAGCGCCCCAGTTTTCAAAAAGATAAGCAGTTATCTGCGAATCAAAACGCATATCAAAGCCCCAGAATG
>CAYXCV010000121.1:0-7436 GCA_964463365.1 uncultured Kineothrix sp. | reverse complement strand
TCAGTTGGTAGAGCACCTGACTCTTAATCAGGTTGTCCAGGGTTCGAGACCCTGGCAGCGCAGTTGAAGTACTGGTTTTGTGATTTTTATGTCATGGGGTCGGTACTTTTTTTTATTTCCTATTTATTCATCGACAAACATGAACCACATACGACACGGCACAAAGAAATCCGCATTACAAGATTTTAGCATCATATGCTTGGCAACTCTTGTTTTGCGGATTAAGTATTCTTATTTTTTTATTCGGAAGCGAACAATATTTTTCTCCTGCTCACAGTCCAAGATATCCAAAGATTTAATAAATGAACTGAATTTGGAATGACCGAAGTTACGAACGTCAAAATCCGGAAAGCGTTTGCCCAGTTGATTTCTAAGCTCTGAGGAATGAATCCACTCATCATCATCCGAACATTCTTCCACCAAACTGATGATTGCTTTTTTAATCATTCTCAAGTCTGTCTGAGGTTTCAGTTCATCTCCTTTTTTAACAGAATTAAACTTGATTCCTTTCTTGGGTTTAACCCCTTTTGTCACTATTTTAGCAGCTTCCTGCTCCTCTTTTTTAGAAATAATTTCTTCTTCTACTTCCTTAGAAAGTAAAATATCCAAATATTTAAATTGATTACAGGCCGAAATAAAAGGTTTAGGAGTCTTACTCTCTCCCATGCCGATAACGTACATACCTGATTCTCTAAGTCTTGCCGCCAGTCTGGTAAAATCACTATCAGAAGAGGCGATGCAAAAACCATCCACCGTTCCCGAATATAAGATATCCATAGCATCAATAATCATTGCCGAGTCCGTGGCGTTTTTCCCTGTGGTATAGCTATATTGCTGGATAGGACTAATTGAATTGTCTAACAGGATATTTTTCCACGATGCGAGTCTTGTATTTGTCCAATCACCATAAATACGCTTATATGTTCCAACTCCATTTTTGGTTGTTTCATCCAAGATAATCTTTACATATTTGTCTGAAATGTTGTCCGCATCAATCAGTACGGCGAACTTTATATCTTTTTCCATTTATTCATCCCCTTTTTCTCCATATAAATCATAATAAAATGCATATTGTTGTAAAATACCTGCACAACCACTATATTTTTCAAAAGGAAAGCCATAGGGGTAATGTTTAAAAAGAACGGCCTGAATATGTGTATCCACGGGGAAGGCATCCATATGATGAAGTGCAAACAGGCAGATACATTCTGCGACTTTAATTCCTACTCCGCATAATTTCATGAGCTCATATTTCGCATCCTCATAAGACATGTCTTTTAAGTTCTCTAAAACCACTTCACCTTGTACAATCATTTGTGCAGTTATATGTATGTATTTGCTGCGGTACCCAAGATTGCATATCTGCAAGTCCTCCAGAGACTGCTTCGCAAGTCTTTCCGGAGTGGGAAAGGCATAATATTTTTCCCCTCTGAAATTATATTTCTCTTCCCCATAGCTGGAGCAAATTTTCTCCACACATTTCTTAATACGAGGAATATTGTTCTGTTGGGAAATAATAAAGCAGATAATTGTTTCAAAGATTTCCTGCCTTAGTATCCTTATTCCATTGCCAAAAGACACCGCTTTCTGAAGATACACATCTTCCTTATCTATCACTTCATATATTCTATCATAATCTGTCTCACAGTCAAAATAATTCTTCCATAAACGGTTCCACTCCTCCTCCGTGCAGGAAAGTATTATCCCATCCTCACATTGCTCCATTTCCAGATATTCACCATATGCTATGACAAAATATTTATGTTCCGAACCCTCTATCGGATTCATCCGGAAACACTGCCCCGATTTACTAATCTTTTCTACATCAAAATTATTCATCGTTATCTTTAGTATATAAACCACTCACCTTTCTCTTATGAATCCTGTGTATACACACTTTCAAAACTTGCCTGACTGCTTATAAAATCAAATATTACTTTCTGCGACTTTGTAAAACAGTAATGTACCGTACATGCAATGTTTTCCTTTATAATACGGTTCATGCTTCCTCTCTCCGGTGCATATAAGCTTCTATCATTGTTATTTATCTTCTTCGTGTCCAATCTCATAATCTGCAATTTGTATCTGCCCTGCTTTATAATAAGTTCATAAGGAGAACTCTTAACAATGCGTGCTCCCAAATACGTAGCAAGACGATATTCTCTTCCATGGTGCCATATGGCACCGATACATCCTGTAAACGTTAACAGTCCAAAAGGAATATGTGCAGCAGCCACCGTTAAGGAGCAATCTTGCTTCCCTGTCCAATCACCGCAATGGGTCCATGTATAATACTTGGGAAAGGAGCTTCCGAAATCTTTCTCGATATATCCAATCCCCTCTGAAAAATCATAAGCTACCCCGTTTATAATAATACTCCCGGACAACCCATGAAGCATACTCAATATTCCATGGTTGCATTGCATAAAAGGAATATAGCGAAATGGTCCCATAATATCCGATTGCAGCCGGGTGAATGGGAAATAGCGGATTGTTCCTGATATTTCTATTTTCTCATTTTTAAGATGTATGCTGATTCCTTTATCAGAAAATACGTTATTATCTATTTTAACATAAAATCGATTCTTTGAGGCGAAAAAATGATTTTTGGAAAATGGAAAAAGGTAAGAGCCACTATTTGTAATCACTTGTATAGAGGCATTTTTCTCTCCATTCCCATCGATATGAAACGCCGGTATCAGAGCAATGGAAACATCATTGCTTTGATGTTTTAAATACCATCCTTCAAAATAACTGTTCGCTTTATGATATCCGGAAAAATTATTCATTAGACAAGTCCTCCTGAGCCGGATTATCAATTAACTTACCATCACTGGTAAAACGAGAACCATGACAAGGGCAGTCCCAGCTTAGCTCATCCGGATTCCACTCTAAATTACATCCCATATGAGGGCATCTGGGTGTTGCCGAAAAAATACCTTTACTGAGACCCTTAACCGAACAAACTCCATCCTCGATAAGATTGGCCGCAGAGGCCTTAAGATGGAATCTCTGGGGCGAGTATATTTCTTCATAGGGGCTGCTTCCTTTTGTTATCAGATCACTGATGATGGTTGCAGACACCATTGCATTTGTCATTCCCCACTTTTTGAATCCTGTTGCTACAAACCAGTCCGGTGTGGACTGTGCATATTGCCCTATATAAGGAATGCCATCCTGAGGAATGCAATCCTGTGCGGAAAAATGTGTGATTTCCCTGGATTCGGGAAACATATCTTCCGCCGCTCTTCTTAACTTCTGATAACTGCCGCCTCCTTCATTTTCACCGGTTCTATGCTTATAGCCTCCCAGCAGAAGATAGTCTCCGCTTTTACGGAAAGATAATCCTTCCGCGTCAATTCCATAATAAATGTTGTCCATTTGCTTTGTATTTTCAAGTGCAATTACATAACTACGTTCCTGATGCATTCTCAGGAAATAATATCCGGGGATATTGATAAAGGGATAATGGGTCGCAAAGATTACTCTTTTGGCGAATACCTCTCCCTGATTGGTAACAATCTTATTTCCTTCCTCTACTCTCTCTACCGTAAGTACTTTTGTATATTCATAGATTGTAAGCTTTTCCGATAGAGCTTTCAGAAACATAAGCGGATGGAATACTGCCTGATCATAGAATTTAAGAGCAGATTTCACCTCAAAGGGAAGCTCTGTTTTATTGATTAGTTCTGCACATATTCCAAGACTTTTTGCTGCCTCTTCTTCCTGTATCAGCGCATCGGTTTCCATTAGGGAATACAAATAGGAAGCACACTCCCTATACTCACAATCTATATTTTGTTCATTGATGATACGACGATACTGGGAGATTGCGTTACGATTAGCCTCAGCGTATAGCTTTGCTCCTTCTATACCTATCTCATTTATTAACTTATGGTAAATCAGGCCGTGCTGTATGGTGATCTTCGCCGTAGTATTCTTTGTTTGTCCGCTCCCTATATGATTCGCTTCCAGCACCACTGCCTGTACGCCTTTTTCTTGCAGCAGATAGGCAATCAGAATACCTGCAATTCCGCCTCCGATAATGACGGTATCTGCCTTAAGATTTTCTGTTAACGGCTCTCGTGCCGGAATTTCTGTTGTTTTTGTCCATATGGAATCCATAATATCCTCATTTCGGTTAAAAATTTAAAATGTCTCAATATTAGTATTTTCCATATTTAAGAAATTAAACATTATATTTATGTTATATGCTTTTATTATTTTTATATTGCTTAGGGGTAACCCCTTTCCATTTCTTGAATGTCTTAATCAAATGACTGCTGTCAGAAAATCCCGTTTCCTGGCTGATATAGCTTAAATCAAAATCTGTGAACAGCAATAAATTCTCTACTTTGCTAATTCTTATAAATTCAATATACTCTTTGCATGATCTGCCATAGAATTGCTTAAAGTTCTTGGCAAAATAAGAGTAACTCATATTACACATAGCTGCCAATTCCTCCACCTTCAACGCTTCTCCGGCATGGAGGTCTATATATTCCGTAATTTCATGAAAAGAGTCTGTTACAATTTCCTCCGCCTTCACAACATTCGTGTCAAAACCAAGCCCACGCCAGATACGTATCAATGATACAAGGAGATCACATATCCTGTCATGTACTATAATATCATATCCATAATCTTTTCTTTCCAATTCCTCTCTGCAGATTTCAAAGGTTTCTTTTACCTTGAGTTCCCGTATCGCTTCCTCTTTAAAAAAAGCAGATGCAAGGCTATCCTTACTTGCCTTATTCAAAATAACTTTCAGCTTTGGTGCATAATTATTTTCCGTATAAAGTTTATTCACATCAAACTTCATGACTTCATATTTCAGTGAAACATTGGTCGCCGAATAAATGGCATGAACATCTTTGGGATGAAACAGAATCATATCTCCTGCACTGAGAACATAAGATTTGCCATTGCTTTCAATTAAACCGGTTCCCTCCACCATATAAATGCACTCCATAAAATAATGCCAGTGTGGTCTGACCGGAAAACATAGTTTATTTGTATCATAGAAAAAAGCCTCGTAAGGCGAATTTAACGTATCCATATATTCAAACAGGTATTGCATGATTGTCCTCCAAAAAGAGTTTTATACAATTTTTATCTGACTCTATTATATAAAACATTTGAAATAGATGCTATATTTTTGTTAAATAAATATAGGTTATTTCTATTTGGGATACGTTAAGTACAGAAAGGTATAGGTATAAAATGAAATATATTAAAGGAATTACATTTGCACCTTTTGCACATAAAGGGACTTTTGAAACGAAAGAGGCTTATCAGAGTCTTGATAAGCTAATTGAAAGAACAGGAGCTGATTTCATTATTTTAGTTCCAAACGGTTTGCAGGAAACCCCTCAATCCGAAGAGATTTGTTATACTTCTGATGCTACTTTATCAGATGAGGAGCTGATTAAGATGATTCAGTATGCACATAGTAAGGGGATTCGTACCGCATTAAAACCAACTGCCAATTGTAAAAACGGCACCTGGCGCGCTCATATTAACTTTTTTGATATAGATGTGCACTGTGAACCGAAGTGGAGCAACTGGTTTGCTTCTTATACAGAATTCCAGCTTCATTATGCACGTATTGCACAAGAAGCCGGATGTGAAATGTTTATTGCCGGATGTGAAATGGTTATGACGGAACGCAGAGAAACAGAATGGAGAAAACTCATCGCAGATATTAAAGCAGTCTATCATGGTCCTGTCTCCTACAATACTGACAAATATCAGGAGGATAATGTCAAATGGTGGGATTGCGTGGATGTTATTTCCTCCAGTGGTTATTACCCAATCAACGACTGGGAACAAGAACTTGACCGCATCGAAGCTGTGGTAAAGAAATTCGATAAACCCTTCTTCTTTGCAGAGGCCGGATGTATGTCTACCAGTGGTTCTTCTGCGGTTCCGAATAACTGGGAATTATCCGGTGATATTGATTGTAAGGAACAAGCGGACTGGTATACTGCTATGTTCACTGCCTGCAAGAAAAGAGACTGGGTATCCGGCTTCTGTATGTGGGACTGGGCATGGAAGCAATATCCACTTTCTAAAGCTGAATCAAACAGCGGCTATGACCTTTATGGAAAACCCGCAGAAACCGTTGTTAAGAATTTCTACGCTTGAACGTCTCTTTTACTTAACAATTGAATGCCGATGAAGCAAAATAGTACAATATAAAAAACAGAAAAGAAAAAGAATTGCAATTGCGTGTTACCCAAAACATCTTCATACTTATTGGAGTTCATTCCCATCATCATCAGCGAGAACGGATAATACATTCCAAGTCCCTCATTACTGATGATTAATCCGGATATGCCTCCAATAAGTGCAATTACTACCGGAACCGCAAAGCTTTTAATTACCATAGCCAGAAGAAGAATAGCGGCCGCCACACTCATTCCCCCTATGACACCTCTAAATAGCCAATAATAAATCTGCATCGGCGGTAAACCCGGAAGTCCTACTATTTTTCCGCAAATCACATAAATAATCCCCACCCAAAGCTGAGTTAATAGTGTGACTAAGAAAACACTGATTAATTTGGAGAGAAAAATACAATATATCGGCACCGGTGCTGTCATAAGAGAATTTCTGTTATGGTTGAAGTTCTCTACCCGCCACAAATAGGCTGCATAGATTGCAATAAGCGGTGCATAAAAAAAGTTACTGTAAAATAATGTTTGTTGTGTCCACAGACTAAACCATTCTGCCTTTAACAAATCTATATTTTGCAAATAATTACCGGTTCCCATAAATGCAGGGATAATCGGTATAAGTAAAAATGCAAACCATATAAAAGAACGTTTCAGTTTCATATTTTCTGCTTTTATACATGTCAATAACATAATCAAACCTCCTTCTTGTTTAGCAAATTTTGACCATATTGATAAAGAAGAACAGCAAATAGTGTGAGTACTATAAACCATCCATAGGAAAATGGAACGGTAAAGTATTCTACAACCCTCTCTTCTTCAAACCATATCATATTAATGGTTGTTCCCACGCAGTAATATCCCCAGGGAATCAGATTCCGCAACGGAAGATTTGGAAAAAACCAGGAAAACAGCCCCACAAAGGTACCAATCAGTCCGATAAAAAGGGGATATAATTGATTATCCATCATAAGCGATAATATTTGCTGTAATAAATAAATTACAAGACCCGTGACAAAGGTAGATATCCCAAAATAGATGACATGTTCCCAGGGAATAGCCTGAGTAATTCTACAATTCCAGCCCAGGAAGAGAATAAGGAGAATCTGCAAAACTGTAAATCCTAATAAATAGATTCCTCCCAGCAAGAACTTATTTCTAAAAATAGTACTTTTATTTTCTAATGTACACAAAAGCTTATAAGTATTACCCTTATTTTCCACATCGCAAATCCTGGATGCAATCACTGCGATAGTTAAT
>CAYXCV010000120.1:0-7603 GCA_964463365.1 uncultured Kineothrix sp. | reverse complement strand
ATTTAAATCCTGTAGATTTTTCTTCTCTGGAGAAAGGCGCTAGCCTCGGAGAGAAAATACTAGAGAATAGGGTAATGCAGTATTACGTAAAATTAAATAAATCCGGTCGCAAGAAAGTTATCGAATTAATGGATGACTATATGCAGCTTCAGAAATATCAGCTTTAAAGAATTTGTAAAAGAGGGAAATGTGCATGCATTATGATTATTTGGTAGTTGGGGCAGGATTATTTGGTTCGGTTTTTGCCTGTGAAATGAAGAAAAAGGGTAAGAAATGTCTTGTAATTGATAAGAGAGAGCATATTGCCGGAAATATTTATACACAAAAACGACTTGGAATTAATGTTCATACGTATGGTGCACATATTTTTCATACCTCGGATCAACGAGTATGGAATTATATTAACCAATATGCGAAGTTCAACCGATATGTGAATTCGCCGGTGGCTGTATACAAGGAGGAGTTATATAATCTTCCTTTTAATATGAATACCTTTAGTAAAATGTGGGGTATAAAAACACCGGCAGAAGCCAAGTCAATCATTCAAGCTCAAATTGAGACGTTGAATATTACAGAACCGAAGAACCTGGAAGAACAGGCGTTGTCTTTGGTCGGAACAGATGTTTATGAAAAATTAATTAAAGGATACACTGAAAAACAATGGGGAAGATCCTGTACCGAATTGCCGGCGTTTATTATCAGAAGATTACCACTGAGATTTACTTTTGATAATAATTACTTTAATGATTTATATCAGGGTATTCCGGAAGGTGGATATACAGCTATTGTGGAAAAAATGCTGGAAGGCATTGAAGTGCGTATAGGAACGGAATATAAAGATTTTCTAAGTAAATGTACAGATGGTAATGGAGATTCTTTTGACAAGATTCTCTATACGGGCATGATTGATGAGTATTTCAATTATAAGCTAGGTACATTGGAGTATCGTTCCCTGCGTTTTGAACAGGAAGAGTTGCCGGATTGTAATAATTTCCAAGGAAATGCGGTTGTTAATTATACGGAGCGTGAGATACCGTATACAAGAATCATTGAACATAAGCATTTTGAATTCGATACACAGGAAGGTACAATAATCACCAGAGAATACCCAGCACAATGGCAGCCGGGTGATGAACCATATTATCCGGTGAATAATGATAGAAATGATAAGTTGTTTAAAGAGTATCAAGAACTTGCCGGGGCAGAAGAAAATGTTTTGTTTGGCGGGCGATTGGGGCAGTACAAGTATTATGATATGGATAAAGTAATTGCCGCAGCGCTTGATATGGTAGACGAGGAAACATAAGATAATTATTATAGTTATATATTTATAGTTATAAATTATAAATGAATGAAAAAGATAGTTATTTACGGCGAAGTGGCTGTGAACAACTATCTTTTTTGCGTTGATTCTTATGAAACGACGGCAGTGGATTCCCCCTGCAATACAATGGGGAGTGTCGTATAGCTTTGAACGAGCAAGGACGGGTTTTTAAGTTTTCTCAGCATAGTACTCCCGGCTTGTACCCCCATATCATATACATTGATATCGATTACAGTGGGGCGGGGATCGATAATAGCAGAATATGGATAGGCATCAAATACTAGTAAGGCAATATCCTCAGGGATTTTCAGGGATAATTTGTCTATGGCTTTCACCACACCTAGGGCTATCGTATTATTTTCGCAGACAATGGCACGGGGCGGACGGGGTGAAGTGAGTATGTGATAGGCTGACAGATAACTTTCGCCTATGGAGGAATCCGTATATCCGATATGCGATTCCGGAATTCGGCAGCCATAGTCATACATACCGCCAATAAAGCCCTTCTGCCTTCGCATTGAAATGTAATCGGTTTTTTTACCGCCGATAAATGCGGCATTGGTATATCCGCAGGAAATAAAATGTTTGGCTGCAAATTGTCCGGCCAGTCCGTGGTTGGTGTCAACCCAGCATAAACTGCTGTCAAAACCGGGATGTCCGATAATAATATGAGGATAATTTTCTTCAGTAATAAGCATTGCAAGCTCTTTGGTTACGGCAGAGCCATGAATAATCATTCCATCTGCATGTTTACCTGCAATTACATGATGAACGCTTTCGCCGGGAACTGTTTCGGTGGAAGTATCTACAAGGGTCAGAGTATAATTGTGTCTGCTCAGTTCCCTATGAACTCCGCACATAATATCAAACATATGTGGGTTACGATAAGCTTCATTTTTCCCAAGGGAGGTAAGATATACAATATTTTGAGTGGTTTTTCTGGCAAAACTGACGGCCCGCGAATTGGGCGTATAATTTAACTTCTGAATTACCGCATTGACACGTGCGGTTGTTTCAGGGGAAATAGTGGTCCAATGATTCAATACTTTAGAGACGGTTGAGGGAGAAACACCGGCTTCTTTGGCGACATCATTTATAGTAACAGGCATAGTATACAGACTCCTTTATATTAATTACTAAATTTGCTTTTATAGTATAGCGTTTTCCTAACAAAGTCAACAAAATACACAAAATGATATTGTGAAAAGACAAATTAAATGTTAAAAATAACTTAAACAATTGTTGAAAGATATAATATCAGTAAAAAACATGGGAAAACTTTCCTAAACTAAAAAATAATACATTGGGATTTTGTAAAAAGAAGGGAGCAGAGATATGAAAAAGAGACTTAGTTTACTTTTGTGCGGGTTACTTATGGTAAGCGCAATATTGGGCTGCGGCAGTGCAGCACAAACGGATGTGGTTTCTGAGGGGGAGAAGCAAGAAGTAGTGGAAGAGAAGGAAGAGGCAAAAGAAGTCTTGCCGGAGACAGAACCCACAGAGGTCAGAATATGGCATGATGGTGATGAGTCAATTATGTCTACAATAGCAAGCAGAGTAAATGCAGCCTTGGTAAACCAAAAGATTACGGTAAACTTTGAGAAGAAGAGCGGACTGACAGATCAATTGAAATTATACGGAAATGATGAAGCGAATGGTCCTGATATGTACTTATTCGCACATGACCCTCTGGGAACTTTTGTGGAAATGGGAATCTTATCTCCGATTACAGATGTTGTGAGTGAAGATGTAATGAAAGACTTACTCCCCATGACAATAGAAGCCGGAACATATAAAGATACACAGTATTTAATGCCTGTATATTTTGAAACGCTGCTTTTCCTCTATAATAAGGAATTGTGGAATGGCAGCCTGCCGACAACTACCGATGATTTATATGAGTATATGGAAGCAAATACGGATGCGGCAGCAGGAGTTTATGCAGTAGTCAACCAGCATTCCACGGCATACAATGTGGCTCCGTTTATTAACGGGTTTGGTGGTAGTATTATAGATAAAGAGGGTAATCCCGGGCTGAATAGTCAAGAGACGAAAGCGGCAATAGAGTATAATCAGAAGTTTGCCAAACTACAGGCAGACGGCGACTATAATACGGTAACGACTTTGTTTAATGAAGGGAAAGCAGCGGCGATTGTTGGCGGTCCCTGGCTGATACCGGGAATTAAGGAAGCCGGAATTCATTTAGGAATCTGTGCACTTTCTAATTTTGCTCTGCCTAACGGAAAAGGGCTTGCACCTTATTCCGGAGTACAGGGAGTGGGTGTACTAAAATATGCGGCAGAAAATAAAAAGGAAGTAATCGGTGAAGTGTTAAAAGCTTTGGCAACACCGGCGACAGGCATAGATCTTGCCATTAAAGCAAATTGTGCACCGGCGAATCGGGTATCCTATGAAGATGCGGCGGTAGCCGGGAATGAGATGATAATGGTAATGAAAGCCACAGCAGAAACTGCTCAGCCCATGCCGAATATTCCTCAGATGAATGTGATGTGGGGACCCGTTGATGGCTTGCTGGCAGCAGTGAACAAATCGGATGAGGATGTGGAGAGCGCAGCAGAAGAATTTCAGCAACAAGCAGAAACAGCAATTGCAGATATGAACTAATTAATTAGAATATTTAATTATATAATTTATTTAAGAAATAGAGGTGTAAACATGAGAAACAGACACAAGATAGTGCCATGGATATATAGTGCGCCGGCACTCCTGCTGGTAGGAATGATTATTGTATTCCCTATAATTTATACATTATATGTCTCCTTTACCAATATGAATTTGTACCATTGGTTTGATTTTGAACTGATTGGTCTTGCTAATTATGGGCGCGCACTGTTAAAGGTGGATTCCGGTTTTGTGTCAGCGTTACTTACAACGATTATCTGGACTGTGATAAATATTGTTTTACAGGTGGTAATTGCATTTTTTATCGCGTTGGGGCTCAATGCAGATGGGCTGAAGCTTAGTCGGCTGTATAAAACGCTTCTCATGTTCCCTTGGGCAATGCCGGCATATGTCTCTATTCTGTTATGGCGGGTTGGTATGTTCAATACGGAATTCGGATTGTTAAATAAGATATTAACAGCCGTGGGACTGGATAAAATGAATTTCTTATCTAAAAATGTGCCGGCATTTATATCCTGTCTGATACTGAACCTATGGATGGCTCTGCCGTTTATGATTATGATGATGGATGGTGCTCTTCAAAGTATAGATAAAAGCTATTATGAAAGTGCGCAATTGGACGGCGCTGGTTTTTGGCAGAAGAGTATTTTTATTACGGTTCCGGCACTACGCGGAATTGTGGCACCGGCGATTATTCTGACAGCTTTTACTACATTTAAGCAATTTGACATTATATATCTGCTTACCATGCAGAAAGGGGCTTTGTCCGGAGCTACTTTACATACAATCATTACTTATGCCCATCAGAATGCGTTTGTTTCCAATAATTATGGTTTGTCCTCAGCGGTTTCCATCATTATATTTGTGATTATCGTGGTGTTCTCTCTTGGTACAAATAAGGGTCTGAAGGAGGAGAGCAGATGAGCAGTAAAAAAACAAAAAAAGCAGTGAAACTTACTTTGCTTAATATTATATTTATATTTATTAGTTTACTGGGGCTGGTACCGATATTGTATGCACTTTCTCTTTCTTTGAGTGGCGGTGGCGGAGCACTGTCTTCGGGACTTAGTTTTTTCCCGGAAAGAATAACCTTTGATAATTATAAAAGAATCATTGTAGAAGAACCCTTTCTTACCTGGTTGTCCAATTCTATTATTCTAAGTGTGGCAACGATGGTAGTGGCGATCGGATTTGGTGTGATTGCTTCATATGCGTTTTCCAGATTCCGCTTTAAGGGCAGGGGTGGGGTACTTAAGCTATTGCTGATACTGAATGCATTCCCGCAGATTCTTTCTATGTTTGCAATTTTCAGACTATTTAAAACAATGCATCTGCTTGATTCCAAGATAGGTCTGGTTATCGTTTATGCAGGAACCATGTGTATCTTCAGTATATGGAATATGAAAGGGTATTTCGACACCATTCCCGTGGAAATAGAAGAAGCTTCGAGAATTGACGGAGCAGGAGACTTTCAGCTGCTTTGGAAGATTGTCATGCCGTTGGCGCTGCCGTCCATTATTGTTACTTCGGTTATGGTACTTATTTTTGTATGGAATGAATATTTATTTGCCACCACATTTTTAATGAATGAGAAAAGCTATACTCTTGCAGGTGGTTTATATCAACTGCAGTCTAATGATTACAGCAGAAGCTGGCCAATGTTCTCGGCAGCAGCTATTATGGTTTCGGTCCCTATTCTAATTGTATTTTTCTGTATTCAGAAATATATGGTATCGGGATTGACTGCGGGGGGAGTAAAAGGCTGATAAAGGAGAAAAATTAAGATGAATAAAAGCGCGGTTTTACATATACCGCTTTCACAATATGCGTATGCATCCGGGGAAGCAAATCTAACGGTTCGTATTCGTACTGCCAAAGGAGATATTACGGAGTGTACACTTTACTATGGGGACAGAGCGTGCAAACAAGTGCCCATAGTGTTTCGGGGCATATCTATGGATAAAGCTTATACGGATGAAATGTATGACTACTACGAAGTAAACATTGATAGCCCCTACACAAGAGTTTGTTATTATTTTAAACTGGAAAAAGAAGACGAGTGGACTTACTATTATGCGGATGAATTCAGGAAGGATATGGCGGATATAAGGATTGGGGGAGATATTATTGATGGAAGAAGTGAATATTACCAATATCCGTTTATCCTGCGCAGTGAGATATTAAAAGAGCCTGACTGGTTTAAAAACGCAGTGGTCTATAATATTTTTCCGGATAGCTTTGCCACAAAGAGCCGCTGTATAGAGGCCCGGGCGAAAGAGGTAGAGGGGCAGGATAAGAAGATATGCAGATCAAAGCTTCAGGGAACAATCCGCGGAATTTTGGAGAATCTGGATTACATAGAAGGCTTGGGATTCAACTGTCTGTATCTGAATCCTATTTTTACGGCAGGGGAAAGTCATAAGTACGATATCAGAGACTATTATTCTATCGATCCCTGTTTTGGTACCAACGAGGAGTTTAAGGAGTTGGTAGATGCGGTGCATGAGCGGGATATGCACATTATCATTGACGGAGTATTTAATCATTGTAGTTGGGAGTTTTTTACTTTTGAAGATGTAATTAAAAATGGCAGAAGTTCTAAGTACTGGGATTGGTTCTATGAATTGGAAGAACCGGTGATAAGACCGGAAAATGAGGAAGAACTGCCGGGATACACCTGCTTTGCCTATGAAAGAAAGATGCCTAAGCTGAACACTGCCCATAAGGAAGTTCAGAAATATTTCTCTCAGGTTTGCCGCTACTGGATGGATGAATTTCAGATAGACGGGTGGCGGCTGGATGTGGCAAATGAAGTTGACAAAGGTTTCTGGAGAGCTTTCCGCAAGATGGTAAAATCCTGCAATGAGAATGCGGTGCTGATTGGAGAAGTGTGGGAGAACTCTTGGGTGTGGCTGCGGGGAGATATGCTTGATTCTACGATGAATTATGATTTCAGAAGGCATTGCAGAGACTTCTTTGCCTTAGGAAAAATAGACGCAGATACCTTTGCGGGAAGAATAACGTCTATGTATCTGAGATATCCGAAAGAAATAAGCGAGGGACAGCTTAATTTGCTGGATAGTCATGACGTTCCGCGTTTTCTGTCACTATGCAAAGGCAATATCAACCGATGGAAGATGGCGTTTTGCTTTCTGATGCTTATGCCGGGAGTGCCCAGTCTTTTTTACGGAGATGAAAAGGGGCTGGCGGGTATCAAAGAAGATGATTACCGAAAGGCAATGCCTTGGAAGGAGACAAGTGAATTAGAAGCATTAGTAAAAGAAGTGACTACCTTTCGTAAAAAGTATATAAGCGCCGAGGAACGCTTTCACATTTATGCACAAAATGAAAAGCTGATATTGGAGCGGGGTAAGCATGTACAGGCAGTTTTTGATATACAAAAAGAAAAATGCGAATGGATGTATCGCGATATATGATAACAAGATTTGGCCATTTGGTAATTTGTGAAGATTACCAAATGGCTAAAATTTTATTTAAATATATCTTGTAATTATATAAAGAGATGTTATAATACTTTTAAATACTTTGAATATCAAAATATTATAGCCTCAAACTAAAAGGTTAAACAAAAGGAGTATAACAATATGGGTAATATAACTTGGGATGAAGCGATAG
>CAYXCV010000119.1:0-7776 GCA_964463365.1 uncultured Kineothrix sp. | reverse complement strand
AATGTGGATAGCGGATAATATATCATTGGCTTGTCATAAATCGGCATAATTTGTTTCGATATTGCTTTGGTCAGAGGATAGAGGCGTGTCCCGCTTCCTCCCGCAAGAATAATTCCTTTCATGGCAACCTCCCTTTATTTTATTCCTCATTGTACATATCTGCATAATACTTCTGGTAGTCACCGCTTGTGACATTTTTCATCCAGTCTTCATTTTCAAAAAACCATTTAATGGTAAGCTTGATTCCTTCTTTAAACATAGTTTCCGGTTCCCAGCCAATTTCTTCTCTGATTTTATCCGGTGCAATGGCATATCTTCTATCATGGCCTTTACGATCTTCTACATACGTTATCAAATCCTTGCTTACCAGTGCTCTCCTTGGGTCTCCCTCAGGCAGCATCTCCTGCAGTGTTTCTATAATGATATTGATAATCTCTATATTTTGTTTCTCATTATGTCCGCCCACATTATAGGTTTCAAATAATCTACCCTTTTCCTGCACCATATCAATCGCTTTCGCATGATCTTCCACATACAGCCAGTCTCTGACATTCTTGCCATCGCCATACACCGGAAGCTTCTTGCCCTGCAATGCATTATTAATAATAAGTGGAATCAGTTTCTCAGGAAACTGGTAAGGTCCATAATTATTAGAGCAATTTGTGATATTGGCAGGGAATTTATAAGTATCCATATAAGATCTTACCAACATGTCGGAGCCTGCTTTACTTGCAGAATAGGGACTGTGAGGATCATATGGAGTTGTCTCATAGAAATAACTGCCATCTTCTTCTAAGGAACCATATACTTCATCGGTGGATACATGAAGAAATCTCTTGTCTGGTTTAAAAGTCCCATCTTCAAGCTCCCATGCATTTTTGGCACAATTGAGCATCACTGTTGTCCCAAGCACATTTGTCTGTATAAACACCTCTGGGTTACGGATGCTTCTATCTACATGACTTTCCGCAGCAAAGTGCACCACCCTGTCAATGTCATTTTCTGCAAAAATCTTTGTTATCGCATCTTTATCACAAATATCAGCTTTTATCAATGTGTAATTCTCTTTTTGCTCCACACCTTTTAAATTCTCCAGATTACCGGCATATGTCAGAGCATCCACATTAATGATACGTATTGTATCTCCATATTTTTTAAACATATAGTGTATATAATTGGAACCAATAAATCCTGCTCCGCCTGTTACTAAGTAAGTTCTCATAGTCTTCGATACCTTTCTTATTTATGTATTTATCGTAAATATCAATAATAATATAACCGATTCCCTGTCCGCTGACAACATCTTCATCGTAATATTATAAAATATTAATAACCCAAATAGCTGATATTCATATCTACATTGCCTTTAATGCCTGCCACCGAACCTTTGGAGGAATACTGCCACATGTCATATTTGGTTGCCGTATAAGTCGGTGCTGCCGCATATTGAGCCAGCCAAATCTTATAACCGGTCAGACTTCCTGCGTTGATATAAGACGTAAGCCATGTTTTATTTGCATAGATTCCTGCCGTATAACCCGAATTCTGAATGGTCTGGCAGAAAGCTTTACATACTGCGGTTCTCGTATCTTTTCCAATACAGTCTGCACGCCCGCCGCTGGGCTCCACATCTAAAAATACAGGATAAGATATATTATATCCGCTGATTAGGCTAAGTACCATAGAAGCTTCTTCTACCGCTTCCACCTCATTCATTGCCTGAGTAAAGAAATATATTCCTACTTTGATACCGGCTGCCGAAGCACCTTGTATGTTAGAACGGAATTTCGGATCTTCTATCAATGCGCCCGTCGTTGAACCACGGTAACCGCAGCGGATAATGACATAAGAAACTCCTGAATTCTTTACTGCATTCCAATCGATGTTTCCATTCCACTTAGATACGTCAATTCCCATATTCCCAGAGGACTTCTGAAGCACTCCATCACTGGCAAAATGGTACCTCGCGCCTTGGATTACCTGTTCCCCTGTGATTTTATTACCATCAGCATTAAAGTAATAAGTTTTTCCATCAATGGTCTGCCATCCGGTATATTTATACTCTGTATTAGTTTGCACCGCTTTATAAAATTTATTATTTTTAAAATAATCGGAGTAAACTGCTTCTCTGTATTTCCCTTCTGATTCTTTGATATAAAGCTGTTTTCCATCTTTATCTTTTAATTTTGTACTACTATCGCTTTCCGGATGCTTGGTTACCGTAACCTTGCAGGTTGCCTGTGTGGAACTATAGCTGGCATTTGTTGCCGTAATGACTGCGGTTCCTTCCGAAACTGCAGTTATCTTACCATCTGAGGATACCGTTGCCACCGCATCTTTATTCGAGGACCAAATAACACTATTTTCTGTTTCTCCCTCTCCTTCTATTTTCGCCGTCAGCTTCGCGGTCTTCCCTGTCAGTAACTCTGCCGAAGTAGCGTTAATAGTGATCTTAAATAATACCACATTTCCTGATACATAAGAGGCTGTCTGTGAACCCTTCTCATCATTTTTAAGAGTACTTCCATTATTTGCAAGCGAAGAAAGATCAGTTGCTCTGTCTTTCCCAACCTCTTCATATCCTGCACCGTCTCCCGACCCGCCTGTTGCCGTTTTTGTAGATTCTACCCAAGCCACTGTATCTGTCAGCACAGATTCCACAGTAGTATTTTGCACTTTCGTATCTTCTATCGCCGCATTAACTTCTGATTCTTTTTTTACTTCATCTGAAATATCTACTTTTTTATATTCTATTTTATCCTTTATTGTAACAGATACACTCTCCGTAGATATGGAATAGTTTTCCGTATCTTTGATATTTTCCATTGCAACTTTGCATGTTCCCGGAGTCATATCAGCTTGATAAATGACACCGTCCTTATCTTCATCTGTTAAAGTATAAGTTTTCTTCTTGGCATCCGTTATGCTTACTTCAAAAGGTACATTAGCTACCAGCTTTCCTGTCTTTTTATTAATGAATTTTATTTTTAAATCTTTCTGCATAGAGCTAAGATTCATTTCAACTAAAACAGAGCCTTTTGTTTCCAGATCCTTTTCTTCATAATTTTTATCTATATCATTCTCTGTCTCTGTAATCTCTTCCTGCCCTGTCGACTTCGCGGACTGTGCATCAGCCATAGCCAATAATCCGCTTTCTCCTATCACCTCAATGCCTTCCATCTGGGTTCCGATTTCCTCAAAAGAAACAACCTGCTTGTCCAGTACTTTTGCATTGGCGTATAAGGTACATGTCACAATTGCAAATACCATAATAAGAGCACCGGTCGAAGTTACGACTCTGTCAATGGTATCCATATGCTTTATTTTATACCACAAACCACTCTCCTTGCCATTGTGCCTTCTATTACGGGAGATTGGCCTTTTTTTGCTTTTTAAAGAAGACTTCTTCCTAGAGATTTTCTTCTTCTGAGAGACTTTCCTCTTTTGAGAGACTTGCCTCTTTGGGGAAGTTTTTTTCTTTGAAGATGCTTTATTATATTCTTCAAAATCATCTTCATCTAAATCTAAGAAATCAATTTCTTCTAAGAAAGTTTTGCTTGTTTTTTTCATTATCGAAATAAGCCCTCCTCCATCGAACATTTGGATTTATTTTAGCATGGTATTTTTATTTTTACAACATTTAGTAACAATACACTACTTTTTACATGGTTTTAATGCTATTTTCTTATAAAATATATATAAACTTTTTTCAATATATTCTTTTTTTTGTCATTTTTCATAAAAAAATTAGTATATATAACACCTTTTGTCGATGCATTAACTTAAATTTTCGTAAATAAGTTATTGACTTTTTTCGCCATAACTGTAACAATCAAAGAGCAGACCAAATAATATGTTATTGGAAGAGGGGAATTTTTCATGATGTACATGCACTACTGCAAACAATGCCATAGAGTTCATATGTTAAACGGACATAAGATGGCTTGTCCAAAATGCGGAGAAACAATTATTGAACTCAAAATTCCATACATGGAATATGTAAGTATGGACATGGAAGAAAGAAATGTTTTTAAAGAGCGATGCGCAAATGCCGAGGAAATGAAAGAACTCAGCACTACATACCGCATGTATAAGTACAGCAAGTGGTATAAAGAATTACAAAGCCAGCGTTGCTGACAGCTGTGAAAAGAAGAAGTAAATATGAAAGCCGGGTGAAATTTATTAAAATTTTATCCGGCTCATATTTTGTATGGATTTTTGTAATAATTAATAGTACAATATTCATTACGGAAAGGTATGGGATAAAGATGGAAAACGAGAATAACGATACACAAAAATTTAAGATTAACTGGCATTATTTATTAATAGGGGCAATTTTAATCATTGCTGCCACTTCTATCATAAAGCTTGTGATATGGAATATAGGAACAAAATCAGACTACGATCCGAATAATCTGGCAGAAGGCTTTGACATAGAGCCACTGGATACTATTATTCCGTTCAGTGAAAAAAATCTGGAGGGGCGGGAGGACGATGGTGAAACATACATTCTCTGTCTTGGTGACAATCCGCTTACTGACGAACTGGGAGCAAATGGCTTTACCTCTCTTTTAGCAGAAAAAACAAAAGCCACAGTTTATAATGGTGGTTTTCCAAACTCCAGCATCGGCGCAAAGTTTGCCTCTTACAATGAGGGATATGCCAGAGATAATTTTAACCTGCCTTATGTTGCAAAAAGTATATGCAGCAAAGATTTCTCTGTCTTAGAGTCTGCTGCTTCTTTTGAAGAGGATACCAAATACAAGCAGGCTGTGGATACTTTAAAATCCATTGATTATGATAAAGTTGATATTATAGTTATTATGTATGATGCCATAGATTATATTGAAAGAATTCCCTCGGATAATCCAAATGATCCTTATGAGTTAAGTACCTATACCGGCGGTCTTAGAACTGCCATTGAATCCATTCAGGAGGCTTACCCTCATATTCGTCTCTTTGTAATGTCCCATACTTTTGCCCATAGCATTGATGAAAACGGTAATTTTCAAAACGGCGGCACAGCAGATCTTGGAAACGGTACACTTCCTCACTATCTTGTAAAAGAAGTAGATGTGGCAATATCCAGCGGTGTATCTATTATTGATAATTATTATGGAACCATAAACGAAGATAATTATATCGATTATATGACTGACTATATCCACTTAAATGACGCCGGACGAGAAATTCTTGCAGATAGACTGGCGGAAGTAATTAATACGGGGCATAGTTCGGCACAGTGATTCTAAAATCATGGTGTATTTAATTTACTTTTTTATGAGGTATCAGAAGTCAACAGTTGCTAAACCCCCAAAGATTAACCAATATCATGTATCTAATAGGTACGTGGCGGGACATACGGACATCCATGTCCGATTGTCCCTGAAAAGGACGTCGTGTCCTTTTCCCACTGGGATGTGTGGTTAATCTTTGGGGGTTAAGTAACTGTAAGACTTCTGACAATCATAATAAAGTAAGTTAAATACACGGATTTTTATAAAATCTTACCTACTAAATATAAAAAGAAATTTAATAGGTTATAGAAAATAATTCTTCGAAATCGTAGGTCTCTACGATTTCTTGCATTTTGTGTAGTTCTTCTTTTAGGTTGTCTTTTGTTACTTCGCATTCGCCGGAAACGAAGCACTCTGTCATATGGCGGTTAATCTTTGTATGATAGTGGCTATAGTCGGCGTAGTTGTTCAAATCACAAATAATTCCTTCCTGATTGGGGAAGAAAAACACTCTGACATTATCATATTCAAGGAGACGCTCTGTAATATACTCATATTCCCGCATGGTCGCTTCCATATGATTTTCCTGCAGTACATCGTTCCAAAATAGGATACTGTATGGCGGATAGAAAATATAAAACTCCGTATCGGGGTTCGCTTCAATATAGGGACAAATATTCACGTCCAGATTTGCTTTTACATTAGCCAAATAGCTTTCCGGATCGGCCTCTTCTTCCACCCTCTCCGGGGAAACATAATTATGCATCACCCACTGCTTATTATAATATTCATCGGTCCACCAGCTTGCATAGACCGTTGCCAGATCGGTTTTCTCCGGCTGAACGATAGGACGCATAATATATTCCAGAAGGACATCCTTATTAAGCAAATATCCAATATCATTCCACACATTGTTATCATATAGGTGTTCGGGAATCGGATATTTTGTCTCATTCACATCTCCACTATAAGTAATCACATCAATTCCCATGAAAACAGTTTTGACCTCATGACCGCTATCAAAGATAATATCCATAATGTTAGCCTGATCCTTAGGAAATGCACCGCTATAGCTTAATTTCAGCGTTTGCAGCCCCATCAGCTCCTGGAACCAATTGGTATTAAAATTCACCGTCATTGAGGAACCAAGAATCACACTGTCATACTCCATATTCTTTGCCATACCGGGATTCTGATTGATCTGATGATCCACAATATAGGGAAAGTTCTTAAGGGGCTTATGATATTGGAAAAAAGGATCCACATATATGACCAGCGCCGCCACTGAGATAGCCGCCCCAAGAAAAATCACAGCAAATATAATCATCCACCTTTTATATTGTTTCATGTTCTCCTCTTTTCTATCATACTTATGCGTTCGCAAAACTTGTTTCTGAATGGTGGTACTTTCCCTAAATACTTTGGAATGCCCTCTTTTCTATGAAAACGAGACCCAAGGGGGGGCTCGTTGTAATGTTTTGAAAAACGGGCTTACAAAGTTTTTAGGGAGAGGAACACCATACAGAAACAAGTTTTAACATTAAAAGTTAAAATATAAAAATGTACTGACATTAGAAAAAGTTAATACACACCAGAGGAAAAGACCTGCCATCAAAATGGCTGTCCAAACCTTGGGTTTTAATTTTTCCGCTGCTTCTGCTGCATTCTTCCCGAAAAATACGAGCAATAGGGAAAAGCCAGTGATAACAAACATTAAAATATAGTGACCATACTTCCATGCATCAAGATGAAGAACTTTTAGAATATACCAGAATTCATCCAGATTAAAATATCCTGCCAGATTTCTGTTGATCAGTACGAAATCATTCTTAAATATTAAATAAATAAGCTCATTTCCCTGAGCTACACTCTCTGCCCTGAAATATACCCAGGCTATACTGACAAAACAAAAAGTAAGCAGCACACCGAGCGGATAGCCTTCCTTTTTTCCCCTTTTCTCCTGCCACATACGGGTAAGGACATATAATACTCCGTGCAGCAATCCCCACAATATAAAATTCCAACCTGCACCATGCCATAAACCACTCAGCAGGAAAATAAGCAGCAAATTACGGTACATCTTAATGCGGCCTTTCCGATTGCCTCCAAGCGGTATATAAATATATTTTGTAAAAAACCGGTTCAGTGTAATATGCCATCTTTTCCAGAAATCAATGATATTACCTGCCTTATAGGGCGAATTAAAGTTCACAGGCAGTTCTATCCCGAACATCCAGCTGATTCCCCTGCCCATATCACAGTACCCGCTAAAGTCAAAATAAAGCTGTAAGGCATAGAATACCACCAGAAGTACGGCGTCCGACCCATGCATAATAGATAAATTGGTATAGCCATAATCCACGGCTCCCCCAAAGGTATCTGCCAATATCACCTTTTTGAGCAATCCAAAAATCAGCAGACACAATCCCTTGACAAATCGTTCCATATCAAAACGAATGGTTCCGATCCGTTCAAACTGCGGCAGCATCTCTTTCGGAGTCACAATGGGTCCCTCTACCAGCTTCGGAAAATAAGTGAT
>CAYXCV010000118.1:0-7837 GCA_964463365.1 uncultured Kineothrix sp. | reverse complement strand
AAAAAGGAGATACTTCATCATGTTAAGAAGAATCTCCTTTTTACCATTTGTATTGATTATAGACTACCTATTATTTCAGATAACATCTTCCCTGTTTGCTCTGGAATCAGATAACGTTTCGGGGCCAATTGATTGTTATCATCGGCATATCCGATATCGGCAATAGGCATATCTATATAGTAATTCTGACCATCAAAATATAACACCTGACGCCACTGCTCCATCATTTGATTTTTATATTCTTTTCTGCCCCTTTGATAGAATATAAAGGTACCTTCCTGATCTGCGTTATCAGGAATATGATCCACATAAGTCCATTTCGAAGTATAAAGAGATGTTATAAATGAGTATATTTCTTCATTGTTAGAAATATTCCGAATAATTTCGCCATCCTTTTCACAGATTTCAATTCGGTTATCCACGGATGCATCAAGCATACCTTCATAAGTAAAATCCTTAAAAGGATAATAATCTGCTATCTTATCCGGATGATCAATAGCGAAAGTGGTTGTAGTATTAGATAAATCAAGACCCAGAAGATCAATTATGTGTAATGCGGCAGCATTAGACATTTTGATTTGAGTTGTTATCATGGGTGTTTCAATTAACATATAATAGCCATTATCGTCATAGTACATTGTTTCTTTGGCTTCTTCACGCATCTGACCATCCCGTTCCAGATAGGTAACATAAGTACATATCTTCATGGCATCTACAGGTATCCAATTTACAGAATAATCCCACTGTTCGTACAATTGACTTTGAGTGAACGAAGTGATTTCTTCGTTATCTGTGACCGTAAGGAGTAATTCATTATTGTAAGAGTAAAATACTATTTTTTGATTAACTTCCATTTCCTGCTCTATCATCGAACATGCTGATAAGGAAATAATACTAAATATAATGAAACCGGTAAAAATTATTTTATTCATAACCTTCCTGACTGCGCAGTTGTCACAACAAGCTATTTTTATCATAATATTCCTCTATAAAACCTGCTAATTTATTTATTACCTATCAAGTTTACTACATTTTCTAATGATATATCAACTGCTTTTCTGTTTAACTCTTAATATCCCTCCTATCAAAGCCGGAATAATTGTAGTGGCAATCCTGTATAAGATTGCCATTGATACTACACGTGCAGTGCCTATGATTGATTGAAAAAGTATCAGCAAGCAGAAATCCAAAGCTCCATAGCCGCTGGGTGTTGGTATTACTCCGGCCATCATGATTGCTAAAGCCATTAAAATTATTGATAAACCAAGACTAAGCTCTGTTGAATCACCATAAAGTATGTAAGGAATTAAGAACCAACATAAATATTTACAAAAATTCAGAAGTAATACTTTAATAAGCCTTCCTTTATTTTGGACAAGTTCCTTCGTCCCAGACTGTAACATTGTAATTTGTTCTTTTGCTTTCTTAGTTTGTTCGGTCCAACGGTCATATTTTCCTGCCCAATCTAAAAATCGGAAAATAATTTCCGCTAACTCTTTAGAAAATGCAAGGATTAAAATTGCACTCCCAATTAATACTGTTATGATAAATGCAAGTAACAAATATACTTTATATTTTCCAATAAAGGAATCTACAAATTGAAAACATAATATAAAGCTTAAACCTCCCATTATTCCGATTGCGATTTTCTGCAACAAATATTGTATCATACTCATTCCGGTTGCATGAGCTGACTGCATTCCCAGTTTGCTTAAATAATAAATTTCTCCAATACCTGCACCGCTTCCAAAGCTTATCAGTCTGATAAATCCACAGTAATAAGCACATTCTATGCCGGCATATATGGTAATATTTAAAAAGTATCCTTTTGCCATTTGATAAATAATATACCCTTCTATCAGCATGTAGCCGATAGAAACACCTAAAATTCCAGCTATTTTAGGAAATGAGACTTTTTTAATCTCCTGTATTCCTTCAGCTATGTCCTTTCGGAAGACAACGGCTAAAATAATGAGCAATAGGCACACGATAACTTTTTTCAGCCATTTCCGACCACTCATTTCTTTCGTGATTTGCCTCCCTCCCATAAAGTTTCTGCAGCAGGTTTCCAATCTCTCGCATATTCCGTACATTTACCGCACAGATGCTCCACGCTCTCCGGTGACTGCATATCGGTTGATTTTGCTCCTGTCTTATTTACCATTTCCTGAAGATATTCCGGATTTTCCAGCATCGGGCATGGTCTTAAATGATTCTCATTGAAAGGCTGACCTTCACGATAGGCTAAAAATAGCGGCTGTTTCAGACATTCCAGCAAGGTCTTTTCCCATATATTAGCATTTGAATAATGAATGAATACGCATGGTTCCACATCTCCATTGGGATTAATATGGCAATAACGTTTTCCTCCCGCAATACAACCTCCGACAAATTCTCCATCATTTTGGAAGTCCATAACGAAAATCGGTTTTCCTCCCTCCATTCCGCGAATTTCTCTGATTCGGTGATACATATATTCTCTTTGCTCTTTTGTCGGCATCAGTTCTATGGAAGTATCATTTCCCACAGGCATATAATGGAAATACCAGCTAAAGCGGCAGCCTTTTTCGATAATCATATCAAGAAATTCATCGGATGATACGATATCCACATTTTTGCTTGTATAGCAGATGGATGTTCCAAAAATCAATCCGTACTCTTTTAATAAATCCATGGCATGGAGAACCTTCTGATAGATTCCCTCACCTCTTCTTCCATCGTTAACTTCCTCAAAACCTTCCAAACTAAGAGAGAGTGACAGATTTCCAACTCTTACCATCTCCTGACAGATTTCATCATCAATCAAAGTACCGTTTGTAAATGCGTGGAATGCACAATCCTGGTGCTTCTCACAGAGGCGAATCAAATCTTTTTTCCTCATCATTGGCTCCCCACCGGTATACATATAGAAATAGATACCAAGCTCTTTACCCTGTGTGATAATACTGTCCATTTTTTCATAGGTAAGACTCTTCTTGTATCCGTATTCTGCAGCCCAGCAGCCGGTACAATGCAGATTACATGCACCGGTAGGATCCATAAGGATAATCCAGGGAATATTGCAGTTATGTATCTTCTCCATCTTAAGGGTTTTCTTATATCCGCTAAAGGCTGCTTCAAAACCTAGATTCAACGCTGTCATTTTTACTACATGAGGGTGTATTTCATCCAGTGCCCGATATAAATATTTCATCCACTTACCATCCGGATTCTGAATTAGCTTTCTTGCACCCTCATATGCATCTTCCCTAAAAATATCTCCTAAGAATTTTTCTGAAATATCTACCATTTTGAGCAGATTTTTTTCCCTATCCTTATTGACAAATTTCAACACTCCATCAATTGCCGCTCCGTATGCCTTTCTGACTGCTGCATGTTTTAATTCCATATATTTATCCTCCTTTGTCGTTTACCTTTTGATTCCATGATTTAATGAAATTATAATGATAACTTTTACCGCTTTCATTAGATAAAGACAGCAATCTGTCCCAAAAGTTCCCATCCGGAATATTCTGTTACCTTTTTAGACAAATCTATTTGTTTGTCCCTTTTTAAACCGTCTTAATATCATTTATACTTTTGCATATATCTAAAAAAAAATTAATATAATGGAGTTTACAATGGTATTAAAAAAAGATATGAATCAGATGCTAATAGAATCCATCATCCGCAAAACTTTGCGGGATATACCGGATTCTCCTAAAAGAAGTATTCGTAATATTATAGATTTGACTTTGAATTTTTCTAATGGATTTCAAAAAAAATTCTTAAAAGCCGCACAACTTATGCTGCAGAATGAAAATAGTGCTTATTATGATATTGCAAAAGATGCCGTGGAGAATATCAATCACGACACCATCTGCAATTTTGGAGTTAATGTTGGATATAACAGTTGCACAAAAGGGGCAAAAACTATCCGCCAAATTGAGAATAAAGAACATTTTAACATCCCTTGGACTCTCACTATTATAATAGACAGTCACCGCTTTAATGTATCTTACTTACAATATGATGATGTTATTACTCAGGGTAAAGCGCTAGGTATTTACACTTATCTGCTTTTTACAGACAGAAGACTATCTCATTTCTCCACATTTATTGACAGACATCCTGATTGTGCTTTTGTCTTATTCACTACCGCACAGGAGCTTAGCGTAAATTGGCTGGATGAACTAAAACCGCTACACAATCTGATGATTTCCGTTGAGGCGGACTCCAATATTGAAGACACTTGCCTCTTACTACGGGATAGGAAATTATTATACTCTATTTATATGGGATATGATGAGTTCAACAAATGCGACATTGTGAATGGAAGCTGGGTTCGCTCTGTTCTTCCAAATCATCCATATTTTATATTTTTATTTCCAAAGAAAGAATGCCTGAGTAATGTTGAGAATGAAGTCTATCAGCAGATAAAATTATACCGTGATAAACAGAGCTTCCCTACCTTTCTTCTGGATTTGAAATGGGATAATATGCTGATTGACAGTATTATTTCTGAACATCCCTGCACAGCTGCATTTGATAAAGATGGACAACTCCATGCGGATTCCCGATTTACTGTTTCGAATGATATGAATCTCTTCCAAAAACCAATACGAGCAATCTTTCAATCTGTTTTTGCCAAAGAATAAGAAACGAGCAGAGAAATAACACAAACTTTTGTTATTTTACTCTGCTCGTTGTATGACTTTATCCGAATGATCATTTATTGATATCAGAAAGTTCATTAACCACCTTCTGAGCACCAGCCCCGATACAAATCTTTAATCCTGAAATGAACTGCTCTGCCGGTATATCATCTTTTTCTTGAATCCATTTTTCTATTATGCTAATGAAAGCCTCTGTCAAAACCTTTACATAAAATTCCTTTCCCTTTATATCCGGAATCATCTCTTTCCAGTGTTCAAAGGCAATCGGTATAAGTAGCTCCCGGAAATATTCGGAAAATGAATTCTGTCCTTCTACTTTTAGAACTTTTTTATAAAAAGGCTTATTATCATAAAAATAAATGCAAATATCCAGCAAAAAATCCCATACGGAGCCATACTCCTTGTTTTTTGCCACATGAATAAACTCATAGTTATAAATCCAGTTCACCAAATCATATTTATCTTTAAAATGATAATAAAAACTTTTCCTGTTCATATCACATTTTTCACAGATTGCACTGATACTGATATCTTTAAAAGGAACTGTCTGCAGCAATTCCTTCATAGCTTTCGCTAATTCTCTTTTTGTAATATTTGAATCTGCCATTTAATTGTACTCCTGTTTTTGTCCTAAATGCACACCTTACTCTACTTCTTACAATTGGGTAAAAAAAGAGAGGCTTACCTGATTGCTACAGATAAGTCTCGTCATTTAAGATGAAGCCAGGATTAAATCCAGGATGTTGGCATCACCACACGATGTGCTGACTACTCCCTTACTAATGAGTATTATTTTAACATCAACATTGCTTCTTTTCAACAGTTTATACGGTAATTCCTTTGGACACATCCTTGTTTTTGTCCCAAATTCACTCAATATTACTTCCAAATTGTTTATTCATACAATATTCCTAGTTTTAAAATATTCTAGTTCTTTATTAAAATCATTAGCCATACTCTTATCATTCAACCATATAATAACATGTACGGATACAAATATCAGCATAATGGATAATGCAATAATAATGTATAATTGGGGTGTAAAAGTTACTCCGCTTAAATAGTTAAGACCAAAAATCAATCCTTCAATTAGTAGTAAGTGAATCACTTTTCTTACAATTACTTGGGCTATACTCAATTCCTTTTTGGAATAATTGACGATACTTAGCAAAGAGGTTAGTAAACCAATGATAGGCGGACTCAAATAGGCATCATAACCAATAGCAACATCCCTGAAATAAATAATTCCAACAATACCGGTACCTATCGTTATGAAAGTTGTGCTGATAAAAAAGGGCATAATAAAACCTGATAATATATTTTTACTTTTCATTATATGTTTCCTCCGAATATAATTTCCCTGATGGAGCCGATATACTGCCTGGAAATTATTAATTTTTCACCATTTTTTAAATGAGCAAAAAACCTACCGTTTAGTGCAGGACTAATACTTTTTAGCTGCATCAGATTCAGGACAACAGATTTCGAGCAACGGATGAAATGATAAGACGCATAAGCTTGTTCCGCTTCATACAATCTTAATTTCATCTCAAATACTTGCCCCTGTGTATAAGCAAATACTTTTTCATCCAATGCCTCAAAATAACAAACATCTTCTAATTTGAATTTTTCTATATGTCCGTTTTCCACTCCGGAAAGTTCCAAACCTTTCGTTAGGGCATAAGAATAAATATCCTTAATTTCCTTTGTGATCTCAACACACTCGATAACTACTTGCTCCTGCTTGTGATCTTCGATTTTCTTTACTACTACCTTCATATAATAACAGTACCTTTCCATAACCTGCAATATTTGTGCCGTAGGCTCAAAGTGTCCCTTCTCCCTTTAGATAATAATCAAAAAAAGTAAGTACAACATCATTTACATTCTCCATGCATTCTCTGGCATCTACATTACCAACACCCAGCAGACTTGCCAAGGGAGGTGAAACAATCGGCAAATCGGTGAAATTCAAATGACCCGCATTATGAAAGACGATCTCTTGATAATTAAGTGCATGTTTTCCAACATAAAAGTTCACATACCCTTCTCCTGAAACTTCCATAGCCAAATCATGGATTGCCTTGGAATTCGCTTCTAATAAAGGAATCGGATATGGCTCCGGATTATATACTATCGCACCATTTTCAAACCCTATATATTCTCCCAGCATAGTTCCTTCCAAATCAATGACCGCATCAATATCATTCCGCTCTCTTCCAAGCTGAACAGAAGCAGCTCCACCAAGAGAGTGACCGAATAATCCTATTTTTTCTTTATCAATTCTGGAAAAAGGCGCTTCTTTTACAGTATTTGCGTTTTCCAGTATCGTATCCAGAACAAAATTCATATCGCCTGTTCTTACTTCTAACCATTTCTGACTATTCATATAAGTTGTTTTTTCTTTATCTTCATAACTGCCGCCTTCCGGAATTTCTGCATTCATCTCATATATCTCATCTATAAATTCCTTAGAGGCAACGGTTGTGTTCCCGTTTACATCCTGTACAAACATCGCATGATAAGGATGCCCTATGCTGGCAACCACATAGCCATGAGAAGCCAATTCCATATAGGTCGAGTAATTACTGTCAATCGTTCCAAAGGCACCATGAGAAAATACCACCAAAGGATAATCTCCCTCTTGGTTCGGATACCAAAATTTAACAGTTACTGATCTGTTTTCTCCTGATTCTGAAAAAGTCTCAAGCCGATTCTCATCCACATAAGTATATACTGCTGTTTCCACCTTGTAATTTCCGGTTACCGGTAAAGGCTTATACTGAGGAAATATAAATGCAGGAAGTAAAGCCAGCAGATAAATAAAACTATTTAGAATAAATTTTCCTATCGTTTTTCCTTTTCTAAGGGGTTTTTCACTTTTACCTCTCTTTGGAAATAAACTAACACAAACCTGAATTAATAAAATTACTGCTAGTATACCGTATCTGAGAACACTTTTCAAAACTCCTGCGAAAAGTAATAAAATTAATGTAATGATACAGCCAATACGCCATAATCTCTTTTCTTTAATCCTTATATCCTTATTTTTTATTTCCCAAAATAAAAATAACAATTCTCCGATTACTAATAAAATTAATATTATTTTTCCCATGCGCCTGCCTCCTGTTTACTTGGTTCATACCAAAAACATAGCATGTGCCCATGGGTTAAACAATTAA
>CAYXCV010000117.1:0-7937 GCA_964463365.1 uncultured Kineothrix sp. | reverse complement strand
ACCGCTCCTATAAGGAACGACATTAGAATACTGGGGGAAATAGGTGCAATTGTAAAACATAAGAATAGTACGATGCCTATAACAGGAAGCACCGCCTTTAAAGTTTCATTTAGTTTTTCTTGAAATTTTGTTCGATATAATCTCAATATATCCCTACCTTTCTGTCAATTATTTTTATCTTTCATCTAAACCTATATAAGTTCTCTCTTCCATTACACTCTTATAGGCAGGACGAATAATCTTATCTGCATTAATGAGTTCCTCTAAACGGTGTGCACTCCATCCCACAATTCTTGCAATAGCAAAAATCGGAGTATATAGCTCAAGTGGAATATTCAGCATGCTGTATACGAATCCACTGTAGAAGTCTACATTGGCACTGACACCTTTATAAATATTACGTTTTTCAGCAATTACCTCCGGTGCAAGCCGCTCTATCATGGAATACAGTTTAAAATCTTCATCGCGTTTTTTATTTACAGCTAATTTTTCTACGAAGCCCTTAAAGATGGTTGCTCTTGGATCAGAAATGGAATATACCGCATGACCCATACCATAAATAAGACCGCTTTTATCGAATACTTCCTTATTAAGCATACGGGCCAGATAATTTCTTACCTCTTCCTCATCATTTAAGTCTTTGATATTATTCTTGATATTATCCATCATTTCAACTACTTTGATATTTGCCCCACCATGTTTCGGACCTTTTAACGAAGATAATGCTGCCGCAATCACTGAATATGTATCGGAACCCGAAGATGTTACTACTCTTGTTGTAAACGTAGAGTTATTACCACCGCCATGTTCCATATGAAGTACAAGAGCAATATCAAGTACATTGGCTTCCAGATAAGTGTAGTCCATACCCGGACGAAGCATTCTAAGGATATTCTCCGCAGTAGACAGTTTCGAATCCGGTCTATGGATATAGAGGCTATCGTTACGCTCATAATGATTGTACGCATGATACCCGTATACAGAAAGCATGGGAAATACACTAATCAGACTCATACATTGCCGAAGAACATTTTCAATACTAATATCGGCAGCCTGTCTATCATAGGATGCCAGAGTCAGTATACTCTTCGTCAGCGAGTTCATAATATCCTTGCTGGGCGCTTTCATTATGACATCTCTTGTAAAATTGGTAGGAAGCGTACGCATCATAGTCAGATTTTCTTGGAATTCCTGTAACTCACTCACATTTGGCAGATTACCAAATAAAAGAAGGTAAGCAATCTCTTCAAACCCAAATCGCTTACAATGTTCAAACCCGCTCACCAGGTCATTTACTTCGTAGCCACGATATAAAAGCCTGCCTTCACAAGGCACCCTCTTACCATCAATAATATCCTGTGATTTAATTAAAGAGATATTTGTAAGACCGGTAAGAACACCTTCGCCGTTTTTATCCCTTAACCCCCGATTTACACCATATTGTTCAAATAACCCAGTATCTATCTTATTATTTTCAACACAAATATTACTGTATTTTTGGGTATAATTATCCATTTGTTCTTTCCTGCTCATCCTCATATTTATCTCTCCTTTTCCAAATTACACTAGCTCTTCATTAATGTTATGGGCAATTTTCTTCGCAACACGCATTACCACTTGTTTTTCCTCTTCTGTAATGTCCTTATATAAAATATCTGACAAGCTTTTCCTTAGTTTTATCAATTCCTCACAAACCGGTTCTGCTTTTGACGTCAATACCAAATGTACACAACGTCTATCCTGTTCATCCGGTATCCCAATTAATAATCCACACTCCGTAAGATAATCAATGGAATGAGAGATATGAGCTTTGGAAAAGAATTTACTTTCAGCAATATCCCGCGCTGTATCGTATTTTCCTTTTCGCAGAAACAACAAAATCTCTATCTCAATCTTATGCAATCCATATTTCTCCGTAATGATATTGCTCATTTTCTCATAAAGCTTTTTAAATTGCTGACCATTTAACAGGGTCTCAAAATCATTTTCCACAAAATAATCCTCACATTTAACCGATGATGGTAGTCATTAATAAAGTAGTTCTTATGCGAACTGTTCAAACTAGAACTGTTCACTATTAAACTATGTTCTCACATTTTTTTTTATGTGTCAATAAATATTTTTTCGATAATAAAGTTAAGATTGTGCTAAGAAGTGTACTATAAGCTTCCTCGCATCTGACTGAATCATTATAATGTAGTTATATTAATTTTGAAAGGATGGGAATCATATAATGAACGTTGGCATCTTAATCATTGCTATTGTAGGAGGAGTCGTTGGTATTCTCTCTACACTTTTTCTTACTTTTAGTTTTCCGGCCGTTATCATTTGGAAAATCTACCGCAGAATTGTTCATGGCATTCCGGTAACTAAATAAAAAGCAAATTATTTAATATTTATAGCGGGCATATAAAAACAGAAATCATTCGGAATTTGATTCATTTCTTTTTTATATGTCCGTTTTTATTTCGACTGAAAATACCGTTAAAAACTTTATAATTTTTAGAATATTTCACTTAGTTATAATTGCTTCAAAATATGTTTTATGATATAATATATTTGACGTTTTAACGTCGATTAAAATTTTGTCTCTGCATTAAAAAGAAGCATAACATAGTATGTATTGTACGAATCGAGGAAAGGCATGAGTACCCATATGAATAGTTTATTATCTAATATATCAAAGACTGAATTATTCCGCATGCTAGTTGATAATACGCCGGTTGCCTATATTATCCTAGATGACGAATATCGCATCCATTATATTAATGAGAATTTTTTAAAACTGCGTAATCTGGATTTAGAGACAACACTGGGGGAGATTTGTTATAACATTTCAAACGCTGGTGTCCGTTGCCACAAATGTGCAGTTGCCAAGGCCATTAGAACTAGTCAAAAGTCCATGGTATCTCGAAAGGATATTCTTCCGGATAAGAGTGTACGCTTCATCGATGACTATGCGATTCCTCTTTATAAAGACGAGCAAACAGGCAAGCAATTTATACTTGAAATTATGGTAAACCGAACCAAAGAAATGACAGCCCGTGAGCAAAGAGACAGTATTTTTATTGAAATACTCTCTATCCTGTTGTCATTAATTGACGCCAAAGATACATATACAGCCGCACACTCACAAAGTGTTCATGATGTAGCAATGAAAATAGGGGCCTCACTTAGACTTAGCGACAAAGAATTATTCGAGCTATCCAGTGCTGCCACACTTCACGACATCGGAAAGGTTTATGTACCTAATGATATTATCAATAAACCCGGCAGACTTACTGACGAAGAATATGAAATCATAAAGAAGCATCCTGTGCTATCCGATGAAATGCTTCAGGGGTTCTCCAGTTTTGACAGCATTCGTGACGGTGTGCGATATCATCATGAACGATATGACGGCAAGGGGTATCCCGATGGTCTTGCCGGAGATGACATTCCTTTAAATGCTAAAATAATTGCCGTAGCGGATACCTATGATGCCATTACTTCTACCCGGTCATATCGGAAAGGACAATCTCACGAAGCAGCAACCGCTGAGATATGCAGAGTTTCCGGTACACAGCTCGACCCAAAAGTAGTGGAAGCCTTTTTAAGAATTGATTTTAATTCCCCCGATCAAAACGGAACAAATCATACAGAAAAACCTACCATTGAACGTATTTTAGAAGCACAATGTGTAATCCAATATAGTCCTAATGATATAAGCAAAGATGACTTTGTAGCTGCCATCGATCAGGAACGTATACTGGAAGGTATTTTTGACAATACGCCGTGTGGATATGTTTTAATGGATACTACGGGAACCGTTCTATATGCAAGCAACTACTTTTATCAGTTTATGGGGCTGACCGAAGAAAACGTAGTCGGACGTAAATGTTATCAGAGCAATGGCTTGGATAAGCCTTGTGAACATTGTTCGATTATGCAGTCAGTACAAAGCAAGCAAGTAGAATATATGCGCAATGTGCAAAATACAAAAAATGGCCGCAAAATATTTGACATGTATGGAATGCCGATTACCGGTTCTTCCGGTGAAACAGAGTACGTAATCGAAGTTATCATTGATCGTACTGACGAAATCTTATTTGAGCATCAGCGTGAGGTGGATTACGAGGAATTAATACAAATGCTCAAGGACGTATGGGAAGGGCAGAGTACAAAAGAAGGGGATATGAAATTAATCACTCAAACCCAGGTACTTCGTAAACGCATGAAAGAATTAATGCATCAAGCTCATATATAAGTTGTATTTAAAAAGGACATGACTGCCATGTCCTTTCAATTATTTAAGCGTTGGGGTACGCTATATCTATATCCAGATTTTCTCCTTGTGTTTTAATCACACGCTGATACCAGTAAAAGCTTTTCTTTTTTCTGCGCTCATAAGAACCGGTTCCATCGTTTTGTCTGTCTACATGTATAAAACCATATCTCTTTTTCATCTCACCTGTACTGGCACTTACCAGATCAATCCATCCCCATGAAGTATATCCGATGACATCTACTCCATCCTCCAGTACTGCTTTTTTCATTGCTTCTATATGAGATTTCATATAATCAATACGGTAATCATCATAGATTTTGCCGTCACCGCTTAGCTCATCGTCTGCACCAAGACCGTTTTCCACGACAAATATCGGTTTCTGGTATCTGTCGTATAACGCATTCAACGTGATGCGGAAGCCGAGCGGATCTATCTGCCATCCCCACTCACTGGCTTTCAGGTAAGGATTTTTCAACGTAGCAAATGCATTTCCTTCCGCTACCGAAGCCTGTTTCTTAGGATCCGCACTTATCAGCCGGCTGGAATAATAACTGATACTGATAAAATCCACTGTATTTTCTTTTAAAATATTCTCATCGCCTGGTTGTATCTCAAGCTCCACACCAAGATGTTCCATTCTCTTTTTGGCATAAGCAGGGTATTCCCCTCTGCTTTGGATATCCACAAAGAAATAATTATCCCGGTCTCTCTCCATACTTTCAAAAATATCCTTGGGATTGCATGTGTATGGATACACATTTCCGGCAGCCAGCATACAGCCGAATTGATTATCCGGATCTATGTCGCGTCCTATTTTTGTTGCCAGAGCACTGGCTATCAATTCATGATGAGCCGCCTGATATTTTACCTGTTCTTGATTATCACTATCTTCAAATACAATACCAGCACCCATAAATGGGAGATGCATCAACATATTAATTTCATTGATTGTAATCCAATATTTTACTTTTCCTTTATAACGGCGGAACAAAGTCTCGCTATAGTTTACATAACAGTCTATCATCTGCCTGGATTTCCACCCGCCAAACTTTTTAATCAAATGTATGGGGGTATCAAAATGGCAAATAGTTACTACCGGCTGAATTCCATATTTCAGACATTCATTAAATACCTCATCATAGAACCTTAAGCCTTCTTCGTTTGGCGTATCCTCATCCCCATTGGGGAAAATGCGAGTCCACGCTATGGATAAGCGGTAGCACTTAAAACCCATTTCCGCCATATGTTTGATATCTTCTTTATAATGTCCATAGAAATCTATGGCCTTATGACTGGGATAAAATAAATCTTCTTCACAGGACAACATTTTCTCAGTGCCGCTCAAAACGGAAATGCGCCTTGACCCATAAGGAATTACATCCACACTGGAAAGTCCCCGACCGCCCTCTTTATATGCGCCTTCGCATTGATTAGCTGCAGTTGCTCCGCCCCATAAAAAGTTTTCAGGTAATCTCGCCACTGTTTATACCCCCTTTTCCATAGAATCTTGATAGCCAATAAAATAAGTAACAATTGCTGAACCGAAATAAGCAACAATACAGGCAATTAAGAACATAATAAATCCATCTCCTATATAGCAAGGAAGTGTAAGTAAGCCCGGAATTGCAACACTTGTACTGGAAGCTCCTGAAATTGCCGACAAAGCTCCACCGATTGCTCCGAATACCGTAGCTACTATAAACGGCTTCTTATACTTTAAGGTAACACCATAAATGGTTGGTTCTGTAATTCCAAATATACCCGAAATCGCAGCCGAACCTGAAATTGCTTTTACATTTTTATTCTTTGCTTTTAAGAATACACCAAGTCCTGCACCTGCCTGACTAAAAGCAGCGGGAGCAATCATTGCACTGAAAGTATCCACTCCTGAGACAGCAATATTATTGATCATAACCGGTATGAACGTCCAGTGTACACCAAAGATAACGAAAATTTCCCATAACGCTCCGAGAACAATACCGGCAACAATAGGAACTCCGGCAATCATCTTATACCCTGCTGCCAATCCGTTTGCCACAACCGACAGTATCGGACCTATGACAAGCAATGACAATGGTGTCATAACTGTCAGGCAGATGAAAGGCATCATAAAGGAATAAATCGCTTCCGGAAGGAACTTACGAAGCAGTTTTTCCAATTTACTCATCACATATACAGAAGCTATAATAGGAAGTACCGTACTTCTATAGTCTAATAAAGTCAGCGGAATTCCAACCACTGTTAAAGAGGTTCCGGCACTGAATGCCTCAATGATAGTTGGATAAATCATAGCTCCGGCAAGAGTTACCGCCACAAATTGATTGGCACCGAATTTCTTAGCACTGGAAAACGCTAACAGCAGCGGCAGGAACACAAAACAGGCATCGGAAGCTGCATATAAAACAATGTAAGTTCCGCCTTCTACGTTCATTCCCAATAAAGCTGCAATTGACAATACACCTTTTAAAACACCGGCTCCACAAAGAACCATCATAAGTGGGGTGAAAATAGCTGCAATTGTACTGATAAAAGTATTGACCAGATTTTGTTTCTCCTTCGGTGCATCTGCATCTGCATCGGTACTGCTTTCCTTTATTGCAATATCACCTTTCACATCCGTATTCTTACAAATTTCTTCATATACAATAGATACTTTATTACCTATTACAATCTGATATTGTCCGCCGGATTCAAAAGCTTTTATTACGCCCTCTACCTGATCCAGCTCATCCTTTTTTACTTCTTCCATATTCTTAATCTTAAATCTGAGACGTGTTGCGCAATGTGTAACGTTTGCAATGTTTTCTGCTCCGCCAACTTTTGCTACTATCTCTTTCGCCATTTTGGTATAATCTCGTGCCATTGTTTTCCTCCTTGTATTTCATACAATGTATACTATTACCTCTTGTTACTCAATTTTTACTCTTTTGTTTCTCTTGCTACTCATATTTAACATATTTTCTATGATATATCTAGTGTTTTTAGGCATTTAATTTAATTTTGTTACAATTATACAGTTTTAAAACTAATATTTTGTACATATTTATGAGTAACACATGGGTAACAATTTGCATTATGTATTTCTTTTTTATTTACAATATGTTATAATACATTTATCTTATAAGGAAAGAGTTGGTAACATAATGCAAAAACCAAAGATATCAATGCGCGAAATCGCAAAGCTGGCAGACGTTTCCGTTGCCACTGTGTCAAGAGCCGTCAATCATACAGGCAGAATGTCAGATGAGACAAGAAACCGCATATTAAAAATCATGCAGGAGAACGATTATCCTATGGCTCCTCTCCCTTTAGATAAGCAAGTAGTGCATAACAGCGCCAAGAATAATGGAAACGAAAAGATAATTGGAATTATTATCAGAAATTTCAATTCTGAGATACGTAATCAGATTGCTACAGAAATAAGTAAATATTTTACTCAAAACGGGTATGCCGTTTATATAGTATGTGCAGACAACAGTCCGTCTCTGGAAATGGAGCACGTGACCGATTTCTATTCCCGTAATATATCCGGTTTAATAATTCTTACACCGAGAAACCCGGAATTATTCGCTATGCTAAATCCTTCAGTTCCTACCGTTGCTGTTGATTATTGTCTCAGCACACAATTACATTCCGAATTATGTACGGTCACTTCCGACTATATCATCGG
>CAYXCV010000116.1:0-8131 GCA_964463365.1 uncultured Kineothrix sp. | reverse complement strand
ATAAAAATACTCTTTGAAAAGGAGGAGCTATGAAATGAAAAATGGAATAGTAAGAATTGTCAGCATAGAAATAAAAAACCTGAAAAATGTCGGCTATGGTTATCTCAATTTAGAGAATGCAAAAGAAAATTTCAGTTCAAGTATTCTTGGCTTATATGGTCAAAATGGGTCTGGTAAAACTGCACTGATTGATTCGCTTGAGTTGTTGAAACTTGCACTTTCTGGGAAACCTATACCGATATACTTTGCTGACTATATCAATGTAGATTCAGACAGTGCTTCACTCAAATATGAATTTAAAGTTATCAACCAATCCGAACAAAGTTCGTACTCAGCGTTCTATGAATTCAGCATTCGAAAGGATATAGATGATTCCAACAACAATGACGATCAAGTAAGTGTAGCAGCCGAGACCTATAGGGCAACCATATTTGATGAAGTGCTTTCGTATGCCTATGAAAACAAAAGCAAGGGGGAAAAGTTTAAATTGGCACCACTAGTTGATACTAAAACAGAAGAAGTGTTTATTCCTACAACAAAGTATTTTGCACTTGTTGGCAATGCAAAAGAAACAGCAACCAATCTGATAGTAGCAAAAAAAATCGCAGCCGCAGGCTCTCGTTCATTTGTATTTTCTCGAGAATTGCTTAATACCATTCGGAAAAATTGTTCTGAAAAACGGCATCTTTATTTATTTGAAAGCTTGATTTTCTTTGGAAATTATGAGCTTTTTGTTATCAATACAACCAACGCTGGTCTTATCAGTATGAATGCATTGCCGCTGGCATTTAATTTTAAAGATGGCAATCATGCGTCAATCGGAAGTCTGATGATCAATTTAAACAAGCCTTCTCTTATTCCGGAAAATGCATTTAATACTGTTGAGAAGGTTATTGGAAACATGAATATTGTATTGACACAACTTGTACCCGGGCTGACAATAAGCGTGAAAAATCTTGGCACACAGCTTAATAAAAACGGTAGTACGGATTGTCGAATTCAGCTTATGTCCCAAAAAAATAATAAAGAAATACCACTACAGTATGAATCTGAGGGTATAAAAAAAATCGTCTCAATTCTGCAATTGCTGATTGTCATTTACAATAAACCCTCCATGACTGTTGCAATTGACGAACTGGATTCAGGAGTTTTTGAATATCTTCTCGGTGAGCTTTTGAGGATTATTTCTGAAAAAGGAAAAGGCCAACTCATATTCACATCCCACAACTTGCGTGCGTTAGAAACACTCAATAAAGGATTTATCGCATTTACAACGACAAATCCACAAAAAAGATACATCAGAATGACTAACGTAAAGACCACCAATAATCTTCGTGATTTCTACTATCGAGACATTATTCTTGGTGAACAAACCGAATCTGTCTACGAGCCAACTAACAATTATGAAATTGCACTTTCGTTTAGAGAGGCAGGTGATACGGGTGCCTCGTAAGAAGATTATTTTTGTTATTGTTGAAGGTCCCTCTGATGAAGATGCTCTCGGTGTAATCTTGAGTCATATCTACGATAAAAGTGAGGTATATTTGCATGTTGTGAGAGGCGATATAACAACAAAGTTCAATGTAAACGCTAGCAATATTATAGCGTATATTGGAAATATAATTCGTAAATATGCTAAAGACAACCATTTTACAAAAACAGATTTCCGCCAGATTATTCACCTTGTGGATATGGACGGAGCATATATCTCTGATAGTCATATCATTGAAGACGATGCGGTAGAAAAAACATTGTACTTTACAACATCTATTAAAACCAATAATAGGCTTATTATTGAAAGCAGGAATATGCAAAAACGAGAAAACATTAACAGGCTTTGCACTACCAATGAAATCTGGGGAATTCCATATCAGGTATTCTATATGTCTTGTAATCTCGATCACGTACTATATGATAAGCTAAATAGCAGCGACAAAGAAAAAGAAATAGACTCCTATCACTTTGCCAAACTCTATAGAAATGATATTCTAGCCTTCTGGACTTTTATTTCATCCTCAGACTTTTCGGTAATGACAGGATATAGAGAGTCTTGGGCTCATATTAAGGAGGATCTACACTCTCTAGAAAGATACAGCAATTTAGGATTGTGCTTTGTAGAAGAATTCCGAAAAAGTTGAATCTTAAGTATGTGCTCTGTGGGTCTTGTTACTACTTACTAACTCCTTCCAACGCTCGTTTTTATTCATATAAGCAAATGTTTCTTCGTCTCTAAAATAAGCCATCAAATCCTTATGTATTTTTGCAATAAATTTATCTTCCATTTCCTTAAATTCCATGTGTTCATATAACGTAGACTTTGTGAAATCACAAATTGATTGAATACTGGCAAGCATTTCCTCCATCGTATCTATCGTTACTCCCACATCTTTCTCTGCTGTAGCCAAGTCAAGCTTACATGATGCCTCATGGTATTTACCCATTTCAAAAATATTAGCTAACTCTCTTTGTTTATCTACTATAATATAAGCTTTTTTCTTATTATCTTCCCTCATTGCTAATGAATATATGTTGTAAAATACCAGATTCATCATTTGGTAACCTGAGTACAATAATTCCTCGTATGCTTTGTATGCCTCATTTTCCCGATTTGTCTTGCTATAAATTAATGCTTGTTTTCTCTTTCTATCCGGATTCTGTATAGAAATATAATCTAAATATTCCTCTGCCTTGGTATATTCTTCTTTTCTTAGATAGAATTGAAATAACGAATCAGCTGCACAGTTTCTAGTATTCTCATCCTTACTATCTAACGCACATTCATAACACTCATTGATATAATCATCATATTTCCATGAGTCCTGAATATCTTTTGTTAAACGCCACACATCTAATATCATTGCTGTTTGCCAAATCAACTGTTCACAATTTGGATATTGCTCTATTTTTTCTTTACCATATAGAAACGCTTCTTCATAAGTTCCTTCTTTTAATTTATCATTAACTTCATAAACAATATTATTTACTTCCTCTGCTGTAAGATCCTCACTAAAAGACAATAAAGTATCCAGAGTAACACCCAGTAATTTGGAAATAGGAGCCAATAACATAATATCAGGCTGTGAATTACCATTCTCCCACTTATTGACTGCCGGTGCAGTTACTCCAAGACGATTTGCCATCTCTTGCTGAGTCATATTTTTTCTTTTTCGATACTCACGTATCACTTCACCTATCTGCACAAAATGACCTCCTATTTTAAATTACAATAAGCTTTTTCTTTTATCTTACTAAGAACAGTCCTATTTAACAACTGAATATTAGTTAATGATTCCTCAAAAATAATAACCGGTATTCATGTTTGTTACTTCTTTTGCTTAGAAACGTACGCCTGCCGGACGAATTATAATAAGCAGCTTACTCCACAAGCCATGTGCTGTGAAGGAAGCTGCTTTCTATTAGAATTTATAGTCCTAACAACAACTCACGTATTCGTTCCGTGAGTATTGCTTTTCTTGCTTCATAAAACTTTTCAAAGTCCTCTAATTCCAGAGAAACATCCAGCGGAATCATCGCCTGTTTACAGAATTCCGCCTTTTGATTATTATTCATATCATTGTAAAAATCAATGAGGCGCATATTACTTTTGCTGCCATTGCTCCTGCCTTCCAGCAAATGCAGATTAGGCAGTCGATTGCGCATTCCGCGCCATCTTCTCCAATCCTCCATCGTAACAGATACAGGTTTGCCTTCACCGAATCTGCTATCCGGATGGAGATGATCCTGTTCATATTTAAAGGTCTTATTTGTCCAGTTAAGATTCATGTAATAAAGAACCTCTCCGGCAACCCTGCTGCCTTTTTCCGAGTTGAGTACATCCTCAATCTTTCCTTCTGTAACTCTTAAATCATTTATCTGATCAAGCATTTCAATTGTAATTTCATAATTATAACTAATAATATTACTCTTCATCTGTTGCAGTTTACCTGTGGTACCGGATTGGAAATAAGTAAAAAATATCGCTCTCAGTAAGTAAGCACGGATACCACTTATGTTACTCTCATAATCAGGGTTATAGTAAATATAATAGATAATTGGCAACAGCACATTCCAACTGCCTGAAAAACGGCTCACATCAATTTTTATTTTTATAAAAAGATTTTCCAGATTAATCAATGCGTTCTTAAACCCATTCCAATCATTTTTCAAATCTTCTGCAATCCTTTTGTTAATATTAGATTTTACCACATCACCATACAGCATCAACGCAGAGCGGATAATAAAGTCCGTACCAAATCCCTCATAGGAGTCAACGAGGATTTTCCCAAACTCTGTCTTTGCACTTGGCCAGTATGCCTCAAGAATTGACATAGTAATTTCGGATTTACGCAGTGCCTTTCCACCACTATTGAACCTTACAAACATCTCAAGAGCATCATCCTGCTTCATGTCTGTAATCTCCGTATACCTAACCAACCTTTCAACAAAAATCTTATTGTATAATTTATGTAGAATGTTTCGTGCGTAATTCTTGCTATCCGGCGGAACATTAACCATGGCTTCCTCAATTGCTATTTCTCTTGTAGTCTCATCACGAAATCTCTTATCAAGTATATTTTTTATCTCAAACTGGGTTGGACTCAATCTCTCAATTTTATCCCTAAACCTAATATCAAATTTCTTACTATTATACTCTTCCTCATCTACAGATATCTTATTTTTATTCAGTTCTATCAAGAGCTTTGTTACAATTGTACTTCCCGTCTTTTTTCTGGCGTAATTCGGTCGTATGAATGCCTCTCCCAACAGTGATAAAAATAGTGAGGTTAATCTTTGCTGTCCATCCAAAACCGCCGTATCAGTATTTTTAACGTTTATGCTCATTAACTCATAGTTAACACTGTCCGCCTGTTTCCTGGTATCAAATGTAACCCCTGATAAAAACCCGCAAAAATAGGTATCCCATGTTACATTAGTGTCATCAACATGCCAAAATAGAAATGTGGAAATAGGGTAATCCAACAAAATAGAGTCCCACAGTTTTTCAATCTGCTCCATGCCCCAGACAAATTGCCTTTGAAATGCAGGCATTACATATTTTCCGGCTTTTATATTTTCCAAAGCCTTATATATTGTTATGCTATTATCAATTAAGTTGCTCATATTCCACTCCGTTCCATCCAATCAATGCAGCGTAAAGGTTATATTTTATCCGTCTTCACATCTTTACTAAATTTTTCCATATAATATAGTATATGATTTAAAATGGTGTTTTATGAAAAAATGAATGCAGCCGATTGGCTGTTATACCAATCGGCTACATTCATTACTTATCGCCCTGTATTTTTCTAATCTCTTTGTCAAAATCTGAGATTATTTTTTGATGTTTATTAAACTCTTTAATAGTGAAACTTATTTTGAACAGTCGCGAAGAATTTTTTCTTAGTATCAGAATCCCTGTCATAATCATAAGATACCTCTGCAAATACATCGGTAATTTGCTGCCAGATTCTTCGCTCACTCGCCCGAATGGAACGAACGGTCTCAAGCAATTCGCGGAAGTAATCTTTGCCAAATACAGACTCCCCTTGTTTCATACGTTCCACATCAATCTTAAAACCTTTTTGGATATAGTCCTTTAAGATATTTGTTGCCCAAATACGAAACTTTGTTGCTTTTATCGAATTCACACGATAGCCTATTGAAATGATGGCATCTAAATTATAAAATTTAACATTTTTAGTTTGTGTTTTTCCTTCAATAGCTCCATGTTGAGTGGTTTGTGCAATTTCTGCAACAACCACTTTTTCGTCTAATTCTCCTGTTTCAAAAATATTTTTTAAATGGCGAGAAATCGAAGTTCTATTCACATCAAACAGCCCTGCAATAGCTTTCTGTGTTGCCCAGACAGTTTCATCTTTCACTACAACTTCTATTTTTTCATCAGCTTCATACATTAAAAATTGTATTTCATTCATTCTGTACTCTCTCCCCAGTTTTCTGCCAATATAACTTAATAAGGACCTTCTATATATTTAATAATAATAATCTCTTTCAGTTCTGTCAATATATGACATTACTCAATAAAATGGCGTTACCCCTTTCTTTAAAACGAGAACAGACAGCAACGCCTAATCTTTAGTAACTTACTTCTAATTTAACTTTTCCACAGATATCACCGCTCCTGCCTTCCCTGCAAACGCAACATATCCTTGTTCCGGAAGTGTAATCAAATCTGTTGCTTCTTTTTCCAGTGAAGTTTCCAAACACCTGAAATCCTCATTATACACAAAGTAAGATGCGTCCTCCGGCATTGTCAGCTTCCACTGCTCCTCTTGCATATCCGGGGTAATCTTAAGCCACACAGTCTCCCCGTTTTCCGGTATCTGAATGCTATTCGCAGCTTCTATCGCCAACCCGATATTCGCTTCACTGATAAACCGGTATCCCCTGATATCCAGATATTTCTGTCCATGCTCTGTACTTGCCGTGACCGTATTGGCATCCCGCCCAGCCATAACTGGAGTTGCCTGGAAGGGCACTGCTTTACTACTATTTTCAATCTTCACCGGACTTATGAAAAATCCCCTTTCCTCATAGATGCCCTGACGGATATACCCGTTGTCATCTACCTGAAGCTTTACTACCGGGCTGCTAAGATACTGGGAGGAAGAAAAGGTTTCATTAACAAGCAAATATTGTCTATCCTCACGCTCCTTCCATTTCTTTAAATCAGCAGAATCTGCGATTCCGGTTTCTATTTTTTGTGCAATAGGCTGACTGATTGCTGACTGTCCAAGTCCGGCCGTCTCCATATAAGAATCGGCATATAAATACGTTTCTCCGTCCTCACTTTCTACAAAATACAGCTTTGTAACACCAATGTTTCCACCTTCTGCCGCTGTCAGCATATTTACACTTATACTAATATAATACCCATCCTGACTTATAAACTCACCATTCCCTGTATGCAGAAATCGGAATGTTCTATCATTTTTTTCACCCTTGGTGGAAACCAATAGTTCGTTTCCTGATAGTTTCACTTCCAATAGATTCATGCCGCCATACAAACCTTCATAAGCGTACCATTTGTCTTCAATGGGCTTCCCATCCCCATTGTATTTTGGCAATTCCATTTCAGTATGTGGAATGATGCCTTCTTCCTCCAACACTGCCAGAATAATCTTCTGGGCAATTATACTTTCATAGCTGCTTACCCCGGATGAAAGCACGACCGCCGATATATTCTGCTCTGGCAGTATTGTTATGTTAGAATGGTAAAAAGCAGTACTTCCTCCTTTTGATAATGCTTTCAGCCCGAGTTTTCCAAAGGGATATGTGTTGACACTATCAAATCCCAATCCAAATCCAAATATGGAATCTGCCTCTTCTTCCATAAAAGCACCTATATGTTCAAACTCCATCATCGCTTTTTTCGATTCTTCGCTAAGAATCCTATTGTCCTCCATAAAAATCTGGCTAAACAAACACAAATCCTCTGCTGATGCATAGATACCACCGCTGCCAATCAGATTAAGAGCCTCCTCTTTTACAGACAGATTACCAAAGCGGATTGGTACCAGACGTTCCCTGTCAAAATCACTCTCAGGAGTTAAGATGTCAGTGAGACCCAGCGGTTTACAGAAGTATGTGTTTAGAAACTCCGTATAACTCATATGACTTACTTTTTCAATCAGAATTTCCGCCAGCGTATATCCATCATTGCAATAGATAGAACGGGAACCTGGCTCATGCTTCAGTCTCTGGGTGCGAAGCTTTTCCAGCAGCATATCATGTGCATATGTGCTGTTATCTCCCAGCAGCTGGGCATTATTATCGGTCATCCCGGCAAGCCCCGATGAATGGTTGAGCAGCATACGTACGGTAATCTGTTCATACCTATTATCCGCCATTGTAAATTCCGGCAGATATTCCTGCACCGGCTTATCCAGCTCCAGTAACTCCATATCACAAAGCTTCATGACAGCCGCTGCCGTTATGATCTTACTGATAGAACCAATGCCATATAAGTCTGCTTCCTCTTTTTTCTCCGTTACTATATTCTTATCTGCCGTCCAGCTTTCACTCGCATTAACATGCATTGGAAGATTCACAGTAGTCATTAATAACATACATACTGATAACATTAAAATTACTTTTTTATTCATTTTTC